>JBJSWM010000381.1:0-1458 GCA_046085865.1 Pirellulaceae bacterium | reverse complement strand
GACGTGGCTCCCACTGCGATGTCTCACCCGCCATGAACCCATAAAAATAGTCGAAACCATGCCCCGTAGGCCAACGATCAAAAGGCCCCATCGCGGTGGTCTGATTGGCCGGTGTGTTATGCCATTTTCCGAAGGCAGCTGTCTTGTACCCGTAATGATGCAGCACCTCAGGTAACGTCGCGCTGGTCTTCGGAATGATCCCCGTGTACCCATCAAAATCGCTCGCCCGCTCGGCGATCGTCCCATTGCCAACCCGATGATGATTGCGCCCGGTCAGCAACGATGCACGGGTAGGAGAGCAGATGCTGGTGGTGTGAAAGGCAGTGTAACGCAGGCCACGATCGGCCAGGCGACTCAGCGTCGGCGTATGCACCTCGCCACCAAATGTGTCGGCGATTCCAAACCCGACATCATCGAGCAGGACGATGAGAATGTTCGGAGCCCCTTCCTTGAGTCGCCGTGGCTCCTTGCGCCACTTCATCGTCGACTCGGCCAATGTCGCCCCCGGCTTGCTTGCCGTCGGCGTCGGCGGAAAAGGAAGGACGGTACCATCGGCCTGAGACCTGGAAGCGGTCGAGGCGCCTGGCCCATCCTGAGCGATCAGGGAGTGACCGCCGGAGGCGAGTGCGATCAGCAGACCAAGCCACCCCCATCGCTCGGAAACCATCGCAAAGGTCTTCGTCCACTGCATCGTCGGCACCCCATCGATCCCTAAAAAATTATCGACGTCATTTTTCAGAGGCCGGCTTGAATAAGTCCAGCCATAGAAAGTCGATCGCGACATGGATTCGTCGCCAGTAGCGCAGGCAACCTTGCCCTGACTACTCAGACCTTGGCTACTTGGAACCTAGCTACTTCGAACCTGGCCCGGTTGCACCACGCTGCAGCGCTTCCATCGCCTGGTCGATCGTGAAACTTGCCGGCTTCTGACGCGGCGGAAACTTCTGAAAGCTCATCAGCGTCTTACCGACAATCTGCTGCACTGGGATGGCGATGAACGATCGACGGTACCACCATTCGTTGTATCCCATCCCCTCCTGCGCTCGCTCCCCGGGATCCACTTCCAGATCAAAGAAGATCGGAGCGCGCAGCGTCGTAAAGGGACGTCGCCAGACATCGATCCCTGTCGCCTCCTGGATCATGAAATGGACCTTCAGACGATCGTACCGCATCGCCAGCAGATCGCCGTCGTCGCTGAAATAGAAAAACTCGCGCCTGGGGCTCTTGTCGGTCTTGCCAACCAGATACTCGCTCAGATCATACCCATCGAGGTGGACTTTGTAGCTGGTGTTGCCAACTTGGTGCCCCTCCAGCAATTTTTCTTTGATGTTGTCGACACCAGCAGCCGCCAACAGCGTCGGCATACAATCTTCCCCCGCCACAATCCCTCGGTAGCGAGTCCCGGGCTGGTCTTTGCCTGGCCATCGAATCAGCGCTGGGGTGCGCCAGCCACCTTCC
>JBJSWM010000380.1:0-5660 GCA_046085865.1 Pirellulaceae bacterium | reverse complement strand
CTGGTGACCACAGTCGCAGGCCTGCTGATCGCCATCCCGGCGCTGGGAGCTTTGGCGATCTTTCGCAATCGGATCGATCAGCTAATGGCCGAATCGGCCTACGTTGCTCAACAAGTCATCGCGCCCTTGCGGCGTCGGCTTTTGGCCAACTTTCGCAGTCCAATTCCCGGGGCCTCAGGATCGGGACGAGGTGTGGGTGGTGGTGGGAACTGAGATTCGGGAGCAATCATGAAGGTTCCGCAGTACCGACCAACCGGTGGCACCACCATTTCGATGACACCCATGATCGACATTGTTTTTTTGCTGATTATCTTTTTTCTGGTTAGCAGTCATATGGCCAGTCGAGAGACGGCACAGCCGATCGACCTGCCATCGGCCTCGACTGCTTTGGCATCCGAAGCTGTTTCGCCTGACGCAACGCTGAATATTCTCAGCGATGGTGCGATGCAACTCCAGGGACAAACGATTCTGATCGAAGGGCTGGCGCCGGCCCTCCGGCGGATCGTTGCGGCGGATGGGCCAATCCAGCTTCGGATCCGGACCGACCGAACGCTTCCCTATGAACGGGTTGAGAAGGTTTTGATCGAATGCTCTCAGGCTGGGGTGACCGATCTACTCTTCGGTGTCTTCGGAGAAAAGATGCAGCGATGAAGATCCCAACACGATTTGGTCCAGGTGCGGCTTCGCGACGCCAGGGAGCTCTGGACTTGATGATGACACCGATGATCGACGTCGTTTTTCTCCTTTTGGTTTACTTCATCGCCACCACGTCGTTTCAGAAGCCTGAAAGTCAGTTGCCGACAGGGGTGGCAAAGCCTCCTGGTGGAAGGGCTGCGGATGCGAAGCCTCCCGAACCGATGGAGGTGATTCCCGAGGAGATCTTGTTGCGTGTGCGGCAGGACGATGGGGGAGAGATTAGGTACCAAGTCAACGGTTCGGCGATTGGCAGTTATCAGGAATTGCTGGAACGATTGACGAGGGTCGTGTCGGTACGAGCTGATGTGCCGATCGTGGTCGCGCCGGAGAATCGCGTGGCGATGCAGGAGGCGATTGCGGCCTACGATGCAGCGCGAAGAGCGGGGGCGTTGAGCGTTTATTTCGCCATCCGTGGAAAGGGGAACGAATGATGAACGAATCGGTCAGACAACCCAGCCCATTGCAGCGATTGGCAAGCATCGATGTGTTCCGCGGGATGGTGATGTTTTTGATGTTGGCAGAGATGCTTCGCTTGGGAAGATTCGCCGACATGCAGTTCACCAGTTCCTGGGGGAAGTGGATGACGGAGCATCAGGTATGGGATTGGTTGAAATTTCATACGACGCATGTGGAGTGGTCTGGCGGATCGCTGCATGACATGATCCAGCCTGGTTTCTCTTTCCTCGTCGGTGTGTCACTCCCTTTTTCCCTGGCCGCTCGTCAGGCGCGTGGGCAGTCGCCATGGTCGATGCTGCTGCATGCTGCATGGCGTGCGATGGCATTGGTGCTTCTGGGGATTTTTCTGCGCAGCCTGGGCCGCTCAGCAACCTATTTCACCTTGGAAGATACTCTTTCCCAAATCGGCCTTGGATATTTCTTTTTGGTCGTTCTTGGGATGATGCCCAGCCAAGCTAACTGGATCGCTCTGGGAACATTGTTGGTCGGTTTCTGGATCGCCTTTTTTCTCTTCCCGCTGCCTGGGGCTGATTTCTCCTATCCGGCGGTTGGAGTGCCGGAGGACTGGCAGCACCATCGGCCCGGCATCGCCGCTCATTGGAACAAAAACAGCAATCTCTCTTGGTGGTTTGACCGTTGGTTGCTCAACCTGTTCCCCAGAGAAAAGCGTTTTGAATTCCATCCTGGCGGTTACGCGACGCTCAGTTTTGTACCTACCCTGGCGACGATGATCCTGGGGGCGATTGCTGGCGGCTGGCTGAAAGGCATTCCGGAATGGAAGGGCCGGTCGGCTAAGTTGCTGCTGCTGGGGGGGGCGTCCATAGGGCTTGGCTGGCTGCTGGATCTGACAGGCCTTTGCCCGATCGTCAAGCGAATCTGGACTCCTTCTTGGACTTTGTGGAGCGGTGGGATCTGCGTCCTATGGTTGCTGGCGTTGCACTGGATCTGCGATGTGGCTCAGTGGCGTTGGTGGGCCTTTCCTTTTTCCGTGATCGGAGCCAACAGCATACTGGCCTACGTGATCGATTGGACCATTTTAGGGTGGATTCGCGACAACTGGACGCGACACCTGCAGTGGCTTCCCCAGCGCTGGACGACCCCGCTGCTCACCGACTTTGGACTCAGTTGCCTTACCTTTGCAACCGTCTGGCTAGTGCTCCTGTATCTCTATCGGAAGAAAATCTTCATTCGCCTTTGATCGACGAATGATGCTTTTGCCGCATGCATTGCCTGCGGAGCATTGTTGTTCCTTCCCATCCCACCGACATCCACTTCAACTGCCCGAGCTCACTATGAAAATGTGGCAAGCTTTTGGATCTTTGGCCTTGGTGACCTGCTGCTGGCTGGGGGACAGCTTTGGGTGGCAGGAGTCCCCGAAGACGGTGGCGGAGTCATCGGGATTCCAGCGAACCAGTACCAGTCTGGAAAGCCAGTCATTTTTGGAGGAGGTAATCAAAGAGCATCCTTTGGCGACGTTGGAATCGATCGGCGAAACCGTCGAAGGTCGATCGCTGATGACCGTGCGTTTCGCCAAACCTGGAACTTCGCTGCCACTGCCTCCGGAAGACCCTCGCTTGGTGGTCCTGCTTTTGGGCAATATTCACAGCGGGGAGTGCGATGGCAAGGAGGCGTTGCTGGCGATGGTGAGAGATTGGTGCAAGGAGTCGCCCGACGATCTATTGGAGCGATTGGTGGTGGTCTTCCTACCCAACTACAACGCCGATGGGAACGATCGAATCGGCAAGCTGCATCGACCAGGTCAGGGAGGCCCGATTGAAGGTATGGGAGTTCGCGAGAACGCGCAAGGCTTCGATCTCAATCGGGATTTTGTCAAATTGCAGAGCCCTGAAGCACGCAGCTTGGTTTCCGCGATCGATCGATGGCAGGTGGATGCGTTGATCGATTTGCATACAACCAACGGATCCCTGCACCGGTATCCATTGACCTACGATGTCCCGCACAATCCAGCCGCTCCTGCTGACCTCATGCAGTGGTTGCACGATACCCTACTTCCGGAAGCGACCAAGCGCCTAAAGGCTGAGGGGATCGATTCCTTCTATTACGGGAACTTCAGTCCCGACCACAAAAGCTGGGAAAGCTTCGGTTTCGAACCGCGCTACAGCACCGAATACATGGGACTGCGCGGCCGGATTGGGATTCTCTCCGAATCGTACTCGTATGCAACGTACCAGGAGCGAATCGATGTTTCGTATCGCTTCACCCGACATTGCCTGGACCTGCTGGCGGAACACCATCAGGAACTATCGGAGTTGATCCGCGAGATCGACAATCGGCATCGGCTGCGGCAGGAGCGTCCCTATGAGTTGCCTATCCAGGCCGCGGAGTCGGGAACCGGGCCGATTCGCAGCGTGTTGGGATACCGCTATCCGGAGTCGGAATCCAATGGCCAGGACGGACTGCAAACCCGCTTCCCTTCGCCCCGCGATCGCGATCGCCGTGACACGCTGCTACCTGTCGAATACCGCGTGGAACTAAGAAATCGGTACCGCGCCACGCGGACCGTCCAGCTACCTGACGGTTACTACCTTCCCGATTCGCTCGCCTGGGCCGTCGATCTTCTGCGATTGCACGGAGTTGATATGTACCGTTGCGATTCGTTCCCGCTGGGTGATGTGGAGGGGTTCGAAGTGGGGATGGTCAGCGAGGTGCGGGAGCAACCATTTCAAGGGCTGTCGCTGAAGCGGATTCGTTTGAGCCAGCAGGTGGATGATGCGAAATCGCGAGGGGCTTGGTTGCAACAGTTTCGCGAGGAAGGGGGATTCTGGATACCGACACGCCAACCCCTGGGGGCGCTGGTGGGCTATCTGCTGGAAGCGGAGTCCGAGGAGAGTGTTGGAACCTGGGGGTACCTGGACGGCTACCTCACCGCAGGTCGGCCATTTCCAATCGTTCGAGTGACTCGGCAGGGAGCACTGCTGTCGCGACTGCCTAAGGAGCAGCCGAAGTGGTCGGGGGTGCCAAAGAAGGAGCCGCTGCGACTGGAAACGCTGTTTCAGCCCGGAAGAGTGATTCAGCTGGCTGGAAAGGCAATCACCGCGGATGCTTTCCCGCGATGGCGTCCCGGCAGCACCATCTACGAAATGAAGCGTGGGCCAGGTGCATGGATTGCCGTGGAGGCAGCCAGTGGGGCGGTGGAGCCGATGGAGTGGACCACCCGCATGGCGGCTCGCCTGAAACAGGTCTCAGGCCTGGAAGGTATGGAGGTTTCGGACTCCATCCGTCCTGAAAATCATCATCCAGGTACCCAGCAAGCCTTCGCATCGATCGCCAAAGACCTCTACCTCTATGACCAGCCTTCCGGAGAGATTCGCCGTTTGACTCAGTCTCCAGAAGTGGAAGAAGAGTTGCCTTCGATGAGCCCGGACGGAACCGCGATTGTCTTCGTGCAGGAGAACGATCTGCATTGGATCGATTTGAAGAGTGGGCAGCAGCGGCGGATCACTGAGGGTGGTACGGCGACCCGATTGCAAGGCAAATTGAATTGGGTCTATCAGGAAGAAATCTACGGTCGTGGGAATTACCGAGGCTACTGGTGGGATCCCACTGGGAAGTACCTTTGCTGGCTGCGGCTCGATTCAGCTGGAATGGACCGACACTGGCTAACCGATTCCAATCCTTCGTTGCAGACACAGGAATCGGAGTATTACCCACAGCCGGGACGTCCCAATCCGGTTGCAACGCTTTGGTTGTACGATGTGACCACCCAGACCCATCGTCAGATTTCGCCTCAGGAGTATTCCAGCGACAGTTTTCTACTGGTTCGGGTCGACTGGAAACCGGACGGATCGATGGTCACTTTTCAGGTTCAGGATCGCGTCCAGAGTTGGTTGGAACTCTGGGGGTTTCGCCCGGGAGACGAGGTGGCGAGGAAGTGGTTTCGGGAGACGAGTCGGGCATGGATGGAACCGCTGGGACCGCCGCATTGGTTGGCGGATGGCAGTGCCTATTGGCTTACCGACCAGCCACTAGGATTCCGGCATCTGGCGCGTGTCGATCCAGAGGGACGCATCTCTCATCCCCAAGTCGATCTGCCTAATGAGATGGAAGCCATTCATTACGTCTCAGCCGATGGCCTCACGGTATGGGTGGAAGCGGCCGATAGGGATCCGGCTGGAAGGCACCTTTGGTCGATTTCCTTCCCGGAAGGGAAGGGAACGCGCCTGACAGCGCTAGAGGGAACGCATCAGCTTTCCGTTCGACCCGATGGAGAGTACTTTTTTGATCTGCATAGCAGTCTGCAGCAGTCTCCAACGATGTACCTGAGGCAGGGTAGCGGGAATTTGGGACGCGCGATCGAAGTTCCCAAGTCGGATCGCCACAGGACATTGGAAGAGGTTTCCATCAGCAGGTTCACGCTTCCCACCGACGATGGGGCGAACTTGCAGGGGCTGCTGATGCTACCGGCCAATTGGACCGCTGAGGGTTCCCATGCGAAACTGCCGGTGATCTATCACGTCTACGCAGGACCTCGTACGCCGACGGTGAAG
>JBJSWM010000379.1:0-5086 GCA_046085865.1 Pirellulaceae bacterium | reverse complement strand
TCCAACAACGTTCCCTTCCCGATCCAGCAGGCATTTTTCAAAGTTCCAGCTGACCTTTCCCTTCCCAGTCGGTTCGGTATCGACGTTGGTCAGGTGCTTGTACAGCGGCGCGGCATTGTCGCCATTGACTTCGATCTTGTCGAACATGTCGAAGGACACTTTGTACTTGGAGGAACAAAACTGAGCGATCTTGTCGGGGGAATCGGGTTCCTGGCCGCCAAACTGATTGCAGGGAAATCCCAAAACCACCAGACCACGGTCCTTGTACTTTTCATAGAGGGCCTGCAGACCTTCATACTGCGGGGTCAGACCGCACTTGCTAGCAACATTGACGATCAGGACGACTTTCCCATCGTACTTGTTCAACTCAACCGGCTTCCCGTCGATCGTCTTCATCGAAAACGACAAGGCCTTCGCAGGCTCAGTCGCCTGACCACTGGCCGACAAAACCACCGCAACAATTCCCGAAAGCAACAGCCGACCTACCATCTTTCAACCCTCCTTACGCCTTGAAAAAAACGCGAATCATTTTCCGCAATACCGCCTTATATCTATCAGGATAGCAACTCCGGCAAGAGCTCGGCAAATCCTTGAGCCTAGCCCTGCGGTTGGTTCCGGTGATTTTCCGGTCGCATCTGCCGGGTAGACAAACGGGTGATGCTTCGCCAGCGGATGCATTGGGGACTGGGAAACCGAATGGCGATAGCGACCTGATACCCGCAGGTAGGCTATACTGCTGTAGGTGAACTTCCATACCAATGCCCCACCCAGTCGCCCCACCCTTCCTATGTTTTGCATCGGTGTTTCCATGCAAACCCGCCGTCCGCTTTCGTTTTGCTCTGATTCTTCTTTGTGGAACCCTAGTCGATCGCTATGGATTGGCTTGGTGCTCTGGTTGGCCCTAGCAGGAGCGGCGCGTCCGGAGGACCTTTCTTACAACCGCGATATCCGCCCCATCCTCGCGGAGAATTGCTTTTACTGCCACGGACAGGACCCAAACCACCGCGAAGGAGAGTTGCGACTGGATCGCCGCGATCTAGCGATCGAGAAGGGGGCGATCGTTCCGGGAAAGTCGGTTGAAAGTGAGTTGGTGCGGCGCATTTTGTCGACCGATCACGACCTTCAGATGCCGCCGCCCGAGTCGAATCGGTCGCTGACCGACCCCCAGAAGCAGTTGCTGGCGCGATGGATTGATTTGGGGGCACCAGAGGAAATCCACTGGTCATTTCAGCCACCAAGGCACCCCAATCCGCCGGAGATTCGTGACGCGGATTGGCCCAAGACTCCAATCGATGCATTTGTGTTGGCACAGCTTCGGAAGGTGGGCCTGAGTCCCAATCCGCCCGCCGATCGTGCGACGCTGATCAAGCGACTATCGATCGACCTATTGGGAATGCCCCCCAGCGATGCGGAAGTCGACCGGTTTGTTGCCGACGCAAGCGAGGATGCATACGAGCGACTGGTGGAGCGGATGCTGGCCGATCCTCGATATGGCGAGCGAATGGCGCTACCCTGGCTGGATGCGGCACGTTATGCCGACAGCAACGGCTTCCAGCAGGATGGGGACACTTGGCAGTGGATCTGGAGGGACTGGTTGGTGGGTGCACTCCAGCGAGACATGCCGTTCGATCAAATCACGGTATGGCAACTGGCGGGCGATCTACTGCCCGATGCCACCACGGAACAGAAAATCGCCAGCGGATTTAATCGCAATCATCTGCTCAATGGCGAGGGAGGTGCGATCCCGGAAGAGCAACGGTTTGTGATCCTGTTCGATCGGATGGATACGACGGCGACCACGTGGCTTGGTCTAACCATGGCCTGTGCCCAGTGCCACGATCACAAGTACGACCCCATCACGATGCGTGATTACTACGCCATGATGGACGCGTTCAACCATCTTCCTGAAAATGGAGTCCCGCAGTACTTTTCCTCCCGGATCCGAGTCGCTCCGCCCCTGATCGAACTTCCCACCGCAGAGAACCTCGTCAAGATCGCCGAATTCCAGCAACGCATCGACGCCGCACAGCGAGATGCACAGCCGTTGGAACAAGCGGCTTTCGAAAGCTGGAAGCTTGCGATCCTCGCCAGTCAAGCGGCGATCGACGCAGCAGGGCTGCC
The DNA here is from genome assembly GCA_046085865.1 of Pirellulaceae bacterium. Lineage (GTDB taxonomy): Bacteria > Planctomycetota > Planctomycetia > Pirellulales > Pirellulaceae > JBEISR01. The sequence continues at coordinate 2,965 of JBJSWM010000379.1, read as the reverse complement.
AGATTCCCTCCGCACTTTGCTCGGCAAGCCACAAGACCAACGCAACGAGGACGAAAAGGCCCAACTGGAGTCGGGGCTCAAGAAGCACTTCGACGATAAGATACGACCCTCGCTGGCTGCAAAACTGCCGAAGCTGAACGAATCCACACTCGTCCAGCAACAACTCAACCAGTACCGCAACGACCAGATCCCCAGGGTGATGGTGATGAGCGACACGCAGAAGAGGGAAACCTCGATCCTGGATCGCGGCAACTACTTGACTCCCACCGAAAAAATCTCCTTCACCACACCCGCGTTCCTGCCTCCGCTGCCCGAGGGTGCCCCCGCCAACCGCCTCGGTCTGGCTCAGTGGCTGATTTCCGACCAACACCCTTTAACGGCTCGCGTTCAGGCCAACCGAATGTGGCAGCATTTCTTCGGCCAAGGGCTTGTCAAAACCTCAGAAGACTTTGGTGTGCAGGGCGAATACCCTCTCCACCTCGATCTGCTCGATTGGCTTGCGAGCGAATACCGGAAGGGTGGCTGGAGCAGCAAGCGTCTGCAAAGAACCATCCTACTGAGCGCCACCTACCAGCAGTCCAGCCGCATCACACCGGAAGCGTTGGCACGGGATGCGGAGAATCGCTATCTGGGAAGAGGAGCCCGGTTTCGGATGCCAAGCCTGATTCTGAGGGATTGGGCTTTATCGGTCTCCGGGCTTCTGGAACGTCGCATCGGTGGGGCACCGGTGTATCCGTATCAGCCAGATGGAGTTTGGGAGTCGCTGGCGATCACCAAAGAACGCGATTTCAGCTACCCAGAATCTCAAGGTAGCGATCTCTATCGTCGCAGTCTTTACACCTTCTGGCGGCGCACCGTTGGTCCATCCAACATGTTCGATGCATCCAACCGGCAGGCGTGCCGCGTGCGAGCTTCGCAGACCAGCACGCCACTGCATGCTTTGACGACGCTGAACGATCCCACTTGGATCGAAGCGTCGCGGGTGCTGGCTGCGGAGTTATTGCAAAACGCCCCCTCGATCGACATTCCCCTGCAGCAGGCATTTCGAAGGACGACTCTGCGTTCACCGACCGAATCGGAATTGGATCTATTGCGGTCGATGTACCTTCGACAAGTCGAACTATACCGGCAGCAACCAGAGCTAGGGCGACCACTATGGAGTACCGGCAAGTTCCCAGCCCCTCCGATCCCCGACGACAAATTGCCAGAGGCGAGTGCCCTGGCGACGGTGTGTCTGGCGATCTTCAACCTGGACGAGTCATTAAACCGCGAATAAGCCGTAAAGTTGTAGCGAGAAGGTGGTCCTATGATTCCCTCGTGGATGCAAGAGAACATCGAACGGGTGCAGCGTCGTCAACTGTTCGGCAGTTTCTCCTCAGGCCTCGGTATGGCGGCACTCGCTTCCCTTCTGAAGTCCGACTCCCAAGCCGCTTCCGATGATGCCTTGGGTATCCCACCGGCCATCGCCGGGCTACCGCATCACACACCCAAGGCCAAACGTGTCGTCATGCTGTGGCAGGGTGGTGGCCCCTCCCACGTCGACCTGTTCGATGACAAACCGACACTAAGGGAGCGACAGGGACAAGATATCCCCGATTCCGTTCGCGGGACCACCCGCCTTTCCACCATGTCCTCCGGTTATGCCAAGTGGCCGTGCATTCCAGCAATCAAACCGCACCGAGCGAACGGAAAATGCGGGATGATGCTCAGCGAGATGCTACCCAAGCTAGGTTCACTTGCTGACGAACTGTGCCTGATTCGAAGCATGCACACCGAAGCGGTCAATCATGCTCCGGGAGTGACCTTCTTTCTCACCGGGGCGCAGGTTCCCGGCCGCCCAAGCCTGGGAGCCTGGTTGACCTACGGTTTGGGATCAGAATCGGCGAATCTTCCGTCCTTTGTGGTGATGACCTCCAGCGACAAAGGGAAGACCTGCGGTCAACTCTTCTTCGATTACTACTGGGGCAGTGGCTTTCTGCCCAGCCGACATCAGGGAGTTCGATTTCGGAACACGGGCGATCTAGTCCCCTATTTGGCCAATCCTCAAGGGGTTTCTGGAACAGCGCGTCGCGCCATGCTGGACGATGTGGCCAAGCTGAATGCCCTCCATCTGGCCGATTACGGAGACCCCGAAATCGACACGCGAATCGCGCAGTATGAGATGGCCTACCGCATGCAAAGTAGCGTGCCGGAATTGGTGGACTTTTCGACGGAATCGGCGACAACGATCGAACGCTATGGTCCGGATGCGCTCGCCAAGGGAACATTTGCCAACAATTGCCTAGTGGCACGACGGTTACTAGAGCGAGGGGTGCGATTCGTTCAGCTAATGCATGCGGGATGGGATCAGCACAACAACCTCTACACCCAATTGGAAGCTCAGTGCTTCGACACGGAAGGACCTGCCGCTGCCTTGATCCAGGATCTGAAAGAACGCGGCATGCTGGAAGACACGCTGGTGGTCTGGGGCGCTGAATTCGGTCGAACCCCATTCGGTCAGGGCGATCCCAACAAGCCGAATGGACGCGATCACTTCGGCCGCGCATTCAGTTGGTGGATGGCAGGCGGGGGCGTCAAACCGGGCTTCGTCTACGGTGCCACCGACGAATTCGGCTGGAACATCGTAGAAAACCCAGTGCACGTCCACGACATGCAAGCAACCCTGCTGCACCTGTGCGGGATCGACCACACACGGCTGACCTTCCGTTATCAAGGTCGACAGTATCGCCTCACCGATGTCCACGGCAATGTGGTCCAGGACCTGATCGCTTGAATCCAACGGGAACCCCGCTTCCATGGCCAGAAGTTCTTCGCCTACAGGATATTTTTTGAGCGTTCATCGCTTCGCCTTCCTATTCTGGCTGCATGCCCTCACGGGTTGCTGCCTGGTCCTTAGTGCTGGCGCCATCCACGCTCAGCAGCCGGCAGCGTCTGAGCCAAAGATATCGTTCAACAAAGACATTCG
>JBJSWM010000378.1:0-1613 GCA_046085865.1 Pirellulaceae bacterium | reverse complement strand
ATGCCGGTGGTGCGCGCCATAGGGGATGGTGTCATCGGAGGAACCCGGAATGGAACTGGAGCATTGGCGATTCGGACGCTGGCTAGTGGCGAGGCAGCGATGCTATCGAGAATACGGCAGTGGATCGAGCATGCGCAGAGCAGCAAGCCTCCAATTCAGCGACTGACCGACGGAATCGTCCCTTGGTTTGTTCATGGCATCTTGGTTCTAGCGGCCATCACTTTCATCGCCTGGATGGTGATGCAGGGTTGGAACGGCTGGATCGAAGGGGCCATTCATGCGATCGCCGTGCTGGTGGTTGCATGCCCATGTGCATTGGGACTTGCAACCCCAACCAGTCTCGTAGCCGGAATTGGGAAGGGAGCACAGTTGGGAGTGCTGTTTCGAGACGGAGCGGCCCTGGAATCGTTAAGTCGAATCGATTCTGTTGGGCTCGATAAGACAGGAACGCTCACCGAAGGCAAACCAGTGGTTTCGTCGTGGCAGGCGAGCGACCGGGAGGCGATGGAACAATGGTTGGGGGCTGCGGCGGCGATCGAGCAGCGGTCGGAGCATCCGCTTGCGATCGCAGTACTGGACTTTGCGAGAAAACACAACCTTCGTTGGTCCGATGCGCAAGGAGTTCAAGCGATCCCAGGGAAGGGAATTGCTGGAGCGGTGGATGGTCAGTTGGTGGCTTTGGGAAGCCGCGAGTATTTGGAATCGATGGGGTGCAAATGGGATGCGCAACTTGAAGGCAAGCGGCCGACGTCGGATGAGCTAGGGACGGAGCTGCTGATTGGAATTGGGGGTAAGCACGTAGCAACCCTGTGGATCGACGACGCGATCAGGCCGGAGTCGGCGGCGGTGGTTCAGCGGCTGAAAAATGCGGGGATTGAGCCTTCGCTGCTCAGTGGTGACCGGGAGGTGGCGGTGGAGCGGGTTGCGGCGGCGACCGGGATTCGGGTGTACCGTTGGCAATGCTCCCCAAAAGACAAGGCGCGATGGATTCAAGAGAGACAGCAAGCTGGCGATCGCTTGGCGTTCGTGGGAGATGGGCTGAACGATGGTCCTGCGCTGACTCAGGCGGATGTCGGAATTGCGATGGGGAAAGGGACCGATTTGGCGATCGATACGTCGGACGTTGTTTTGATGGGAAGTGATCTTGCGAGGCTGCCAGTGGCGATCGAATTGTCGCGAGCGACGATGGCGAATATTCGGATGAATTTGGTTTGGGCTTTTGGTTACAACCTACTGTTGATTCCGTTGGCTTCCGGTTTGCTGAAACCACTATTAGGCTGGCAGTTGACTCCCGTGCAGGCCGGGATAGCGATGACCGTATCCAGCCTTGCCGTTGTCTTCAACGCGCTCGGTCTGCGGCTCTGGTGGAACCCGAAAAATCGTAGTGATCTTGTTCGCTCGTAGCCACCGCGGCCACGCGGTGGAGGGCTTCGGAAAACGTTGATTACCAATCGTCCACCATCTGGCGATGGTGGCTACCGAAGAGGGGAGTGCTGCGCAAGTTTTCCAACTCGCTCATCCACCATCCTGGTAGGCAAAACTGCCCGTAGCCATTGCGGCCACGCGGTGGAGGGCTTCGGAAAACGTTGATTACCAATCGTCCACCATCTGGC
>JBJSWM010000377.1:0-13020 GCA_046085865.1 Pirellulaceae bacterium | reverse complement strand
GGGTCAGCGAACCTACGGTCGATAGCTGGTGTAGCGGTTGAAACTCTGGAAGGTAGGACGCATAGCGACGGGGCATGCCTCTAGATCCCAAAACGAATTGCGGAAGGAACGTCAGATTGAATCCAACGAAAACGATGATCGCAGAAACGATCCCCATTTTGTCGTTGAACATCCTGCCAGTCATCTTGGGCCACCAGTGGAAAACACCGCCGAGGAAGGCGACCAAGGTTCCACCCATCATCACGTAGTGGAAGTGAGCCACCACGAAGTAGGTGTCATGCAGATGCCGGTCGGTCGAAAGTGGCCCAAGAAACAGTCCCGTCAACCCACCAATGGTGAAGAGGAACATGAAGGACAATGCATAAAGCATCGGAGTCGTCAGGCTGATCGTCCCTTTGTACATCGTCGCCAGCCAATTGAAGACCTTGATCGCCGACGGAATGGAAACGGTAAACGTCAACGCACTGAAAATGATGGCCGCCACGTCCGACATCCCGCTAGTGAACATGTGGTGTCCCCAGACGAGAAAACCAAATAGAGCAATGGCAATCGATGAATAAGCGATGAATCGATAACCAAACACCCCCTTGTGACTATGGACGCTGATCAATTCGCTGATGATCCCCATCGCCGGAAGAATCATGATGTAGACGGCGGGGTGCGAGTAAAACCAAAAGAAGTGCTGGTAAGTGACCGGATCCCCATTCAACTTCGGGTCGAAAATACCGATTCCCAACAAACGCTCCGCGGTCAACAGAAGCACCGTAATTCCAAGCACAGGCGTTGCAAGCACCTGGATGATGCTGGTGGCATAGGTGGCCCACAAAAAGAGCGGCATCTTGAACCAAGACATCCCCGGTGGACGCATCGTGTTGATCGTCACAATGAAATTCAAGCCGGTAAAAATCGAGCTGAATCCAAGGATAAAGACTGCCAGTGTGGCCGCGATCACAGGACCTGTCGTGTCCAGACTGTAAGGCGTGTAAAAGGTCCATCCGGTATCCAACCCCGTAGCGAACATCGCCACAAGGAAAAGGATCGCTCCAGTCACCCAAAGATAAAAGCTTCCCAAGTTCAGTCGAGGGAATGCGACATCCTTGGCACCCAGCATCACCGGAACCAAAAAGTTCCCAAGGGCTGCCGGGACGCTAGGGATGATGAAAAGGAACACCATCACAGCGCCGTGCAATGTAAAGATCTGGTTGTAAACCTTGTTGCTGAACAACGCCCCTTCAGCTTGATAAAGGTGCGCGCGAATCATCAGCGCCAAGATCCCGCCCAGCAAGAAGCTGGCAGAGACCCCCGCCAAGTACATCAGTCCGATCCGTTTGTGGTCGAGCGTCATCGCCCAACTCAAAAAGCCGCTGGTGTGCGTCAAAAAATTGTCCTTCTCGTCGGACGGAATGGCCGCTCCGCCGTGAAGAACTGGTTTGGAAGCTACCGCACTCATCGTTCTTATCCTTATGCCTTATCGTACCTGCGTCTGGGCGACGCGATGATGTGACCAACTTTTTAGAACAAATGAACTGCAACCGCCAGCCGATCGGAAAAGAACCGGTTGCGCACCAGTCCCTCCTTGCAAGTGGAACACCTACTTCTTCAACGACTTCAAGAACTCAATCACCGCCGCAAGTTGCTCCTCCTTCAGACGCCCCTGATAGGAAGGCATCGCCGATGCGGTTTCATAGCCACTTCTCGCCTTGGCCTGAGGATCCAAAATCGATTCTCGAACGTAGTTTTCGTCGAATGCCTGCGAACCCTTCCCAGCCGCCAGTGCGACATCCACTCCCCAGGACCCTAGGAAGCTAGGACCCACCACCTTGCTTCCATCCAACGAATGACAGCTCTTACAACCGTACCGTTCATAAATCCACTTCCCATGCTCCACCGGATCTTCCGGAGGCTTGGCAGCGTCGGCAACCCACTTTTCATAGCCCTCCTTGGAATGAACGGTCACCTTGGCCAGCATTTCGCTGTGCTTGTCTCCACAGTATTCCGTGCAAAGAAGGTCGTAGGTTCCCTCCTTCGTCGGTTGGAACCACATCAGATTGTAGCGCCCTGGCACGACGTCGCTTTTCGCTCGGAAAGCCGGTACAAAAAAGCTGTGAATGACGTCCGAAGATCGCATCACCATTTTGGCGGCTTGATCGATCGGCAGATGCAACTCGGGCGAAACCGCCCCATTCGGGTAGGTAAAGGTCCACGCCCACTTTTGAGCCTGGACTTGAATGTCCAGCGTCTCGGAGGGAGCACGAGACATGTTCAGATAGCCAGCAGCCCCACGCACAAAGATGTAGATCACGATAAAGGTCGGCAGGACCGTCCAGGTGATTTCCAGTGGCGTGTTATGCTCCGCCTCGGGATTGCCCCGGTAACCAGGACGCTCCCGATACTTCCAAATGAAGTAAGCCATCCCGCCAACGATCAGCACGAAGAAAAATACACTCAGCCAAAGGATAAAGTAAAAAAACGAATCGACTTCCGCTGCGAAAGTCGACGCCTGCTCTGGAAACCAGAAGGTCTTGTTCGCATCCGCAAGGGGTAGTGAGTAAGGCAGCCAGTTCATCGTACTTGTTCCGTAGTATTCCGAGGTCTTGTAAGGACATCTGAGTTATCGGTAGTGAGACCAGAGACCGTTTCGAGAACCACTTCCGAGCTCTCTACGCTTGGGGGATTTGTAGCCTTCCGTGCAAATCGCCAGAATGGGGCTGTCCCTCCCAAGAGAATCAAAGAGAAGGCACCTGCCGCCAACGCCAGCAGTTTCCTTGCGTCAGCCGAATAGCGGTTCTCCAAAGCATCGTAGTGGAAGCACCAGAGAAGAAACGCCTGCCAGGGAGAGCCTACCTCTCCGCGACCCGCCTCCCGTATCGCTTCCTCCAACTTCTGTGGCTCCAATCCAACATCGTAAGCGTATCGCACTATCTTTCCGGTAGGGGCTACCACAGCGGTCATCGCCGCATGATCGAACCGCTTGTGCTTCGCGTCGTAGGTGAATCGGAAACCAAAAGCGTCCGCCATTTCGCGAATCGCCGTCGCATTGCCTCGCCAGAAGTGCCAGCCATACGGGTCGTGGCCAGTCAGGCCTGCGGTGTACTTGCGGTGTGTTGCTGCAATCCTCTCGGGAGCTTCCGAGGGATCCAGGCAGATCGAAAGAATCAGGAAGTCTCGGCCCAAGAGAAGTCCATCCATCCCTTCCACCGTTCGAGAAAGCCCATCGAGGTGGGCGACGCACAGCCCTGGGCAGTCGCTGTAGTTGAAAGTCACCAACAGCGGCTTTCCTGACGAAAGCAGGGAGGCGGGGGTAACGATGCGATCCTGCATGTCACGAAAGGTCGTGCCGGTTGGGATCTGAGCCCCCAGTCGCTCATCCACTCCGATTCCTGCCGCGCGCTCAGGTACCCCGGTCAATTGCTGGGAACAGCAATGACCTGCGAGCGTCCAAACGCTCAGGGCCAGCATGATCGGCAGAATTCTTACGAACACGGTCCAGTTTCCAGCATCAAAAAAGGATGAAATCCCAGCACTCCGGCCTTACGTCCCCGGTTGTGCAGCAACCTTCTCCTTCCACTTATCAACCGTCAGTTCCATCGCCCGTTCAATCGGGATTTTGAATTTTTTCACCATCTTCGAGTTCGGATCAGCCGGGTCGGCTGGAACTTCGAAGGCTCCATAGCCCGCCAGCACCTGTCGCTGCGATTCCAGCACCTGGGTCGCCTGCGTGTATTCACTTCCGGCACTCTTTCGTTCGTATTCACTGGTCTCCCAGTAATAAGACAGCGCCTGCACCCCCACGATCACCACCACCAGCAGAATCGCGCTCAAAAAAGTCGCCAGTCCGATCATCTTTGTGTTCAGGTCATCGTAGCGAGCCATGGGACACTCCAAACATTCTTCTCAGACAGCCACCGCCCCAAAAAACAACCGACGCGTCACAGCAACGGGTTGGTGTACGCAAGCGATTCTTCCAGTCGAGGATCCCGCACCGCCAGCAACGAAACCTGGGATGCCTGTCTCAACCAGAACGAGATCAAAATCGCAAACATTCCCAGTCCAACTAGAAGGTGAGCGATGATGACGACGGTCGATACCGGTCCCGAATTGGGAAGAATCAAGTAGGTCATGTCCAGCCAATGGGCTACCAGTGCCCATACCGCCCAGAAGGTCAACCCAAAACGGTGCCTCCTCACATGCCGACTGACCAACCCAAGCCAGGGTAGAACAAAGTGGACGGGGATCAGCAGATATCCCAACGCCGCCCATCCTCCTGACAACCGCTCCCGATACCAATTGGTCTCCTCAGGGATGTTGCCATACCAGTACAGAAGCAACTGGGAGAAAGCGATGTAGGACCAAAACATGGTGAATCCAAAAAGGAACTTTCCCATGTCGTGAAAATGCTCGGTGTTGACCTGGCGCGTCAGTACGCCCGAATCCTGCAGTGCCATCAGAAGGCAGATCATCAGAGCGAAGAATCCGAACATCGATCCAGCAAAGAGATAGACTCCAAAAATCGTGCTGTACCAGTCGGCATCGATCGACATAATCCAGTCGAACGCTAAGAAACTAACCAGTAGTGCGTAGATCATGATCATGGGGCCCGACCACTTCTGCATCTGAAGCGTCAGGTCGACCGACCCACTTTCATCTTGTGTGGTGCTGCGACGGAAATACCATCGGGTCATCCAGATCAGCAATCCGATGTAGATCGCTGATCGCAAAGCAAAAAAGGAAGCATTCAGATACCCGGTCTTTTCGGCGGTCAAACCGTGCAACTCTGCCTTTGGTTGGTTCCATTCGTAGAGCATCGATGACCCGGACAGAACCATCAACAGGATCGGAACGAAAAGAATCGCTGTCCATGGAATGGTCGAAGCGATCAACTCGGCGACACGGCGAATGGAACTGCTCCATCCGGCGCGGCACAGGTGGTGGATCATGACGAAAAAGATCGCACCGAGACCAAATGAGAGGCAATAGATGAAGTTGGTCAGATAGGAATGGACCAAGTAGCGACTCGCGAGTGCCTGATCGGTTCCCCACAGGAACATCGCTCCACCAATCAATAGCCCGATGGCTCCCACCGCAAGCAGCGCGGTCGACTTGCTCCGCCAAGATTCAGGAAGGCGGATCGATGTCTCATCAGTCCTGTCGCTCATGTCCAGTCACTGCCCTAAACGGAAAACTGCGGAATGGTTTCTATCGACTTGCTGCATCATCCAGGAGAGGATTGCCGGTGGCTTTTCCCCAACCTAGTCATCCACCGTTGGGTCCTGCCGCGGTCGCGGATTTTTCTTGCGGTACATCTTCTAGCCGTGCATCCTGGCTTCTCTGCAAAGCCTGGATATAGAGCACAATAGCCCATCGCTCCCTGGGTTCGATCGACCCCCCGTAGCCGGCCATTTTTCCCTTGCCATTGGTGATCGTGTAAAAAATTTGCCCGATAGGTTGGGCGACTACTTTCGGATCGTGGAGCGAGGTTGGAGGAAGCCAATAACCTTGAGCAAGCTGGTCGGCTCGGCGGGCAACCAACCCATCTCCAGTCCCGCTGATGCCATGGCAGACAGAGCAGTAGGTTTCGAATTTCTTCTTACCCAATGCAATCAGATCGCGATCGACAGGCAAAGGAAATTCGGTGATCCACGCGCGCTGAATTCCCATCGGCGGTGGCTGGGGTGCTGCGGCCTGGCCAGCATCGGCTGACGGGGGACTTTGCGCAGGAACCGCTGGAGGCGTCTGTGTCGCATTGGGGTCTGTCGGGGGTGCCGCAACTGCAGGAGATGGCTCCACCTTGGCATCCTGCCCGCCATCCTGGATCGGCATCGCCACCAACTGATTGGCTTTCAAAAGAGCGGCGGTAGGCTGAGTCGGATCGTACCCCAGATAAAATGGGTCGCTTTGATCGAGTTGTCCTCGAGCCACGGTACCAACAACCTGCGGCCGCATGGCTCGACCATCCGCGAAAATCGTCGTCTTCTGCTGCGGCTTCTTCTTTGGCTGGAAATCCATATCGAAGAAGACATGCCAACGCGGCTTTTCACTGGTGCTGTTACGCATCACAAAAACCACCATCGCCGGAATCATCGAGGCGAGGATGACCGAACCGAGCGTGTAGTAGATCCAGGAGGGAACCGACGAGGAACTGCTGTCCTCTTCCACTTCGAAAAGCGCCTCGGGGTGCGACCCCTTCAGCAGATCATGGACGGCTTGGCTGTTGTAGTATTTGTCGCGGGAATCGACGTAAAGAAAGAACTTGTCGTCCGTGACGCGATCAAAGCGTGGGTTGGTGAATACAGGGTTGCTCAGTCGAGGCAGACGATTGAGGGCGATCATCCCGAGAAACGTCGTAAACGCACTGAACAAAACCGTCAGCTCAAACGAAACCGGAATGAATGCCGGCCAGCTCTTATAAGGCTTCCCAGAGATGATGTACGGGTAGTCGATCGCATTCATCCAGACCTGCATCACCAGAGCGGTAGCCAAACCGCACAGGCCAGCGCACAAAACGATGAAAGGCAGAATGGTCGGCTTGATGCCCAACGCTTCATCGATCCCGTGAACGGGAAAGGGAGTGAACGCGTCGGTCTGCGTGTATCCAGATGCCTTCACCTTCCTGGCTGCATCCAACAACGCATGTTCGTCTGAAAACTCCGCCATCCATCCGAATTTCCTCGGTGGAGCGGTTGGCTTTGGCTTCTTCGCATGTGACTCGGCCATATCGATCACTTCTTCAAGCGTTGAACTATTTTTATCCCATCCACAACACAGCTACTAACTCAGCCGACTCAATGATGATCCGCGTGATGCCCGTGATTCTGAATCGCAAGGATCCCTTTCACTTCCGACATCGCCACCACCGGCAGGAAACGGCAGAACAGAAGGAAAAGTGTGAAAAAGACCCCAAAGCTTCCAATCAGCATCGAGATATCCACCCAGGTTGGACCGTAGTAACCCCACGAACTGGGAAGAAAGTCACGGCTGAGCGAAGTGACGGTGATCACAAATCGCTCGAACCACATCCCGATATTGACAAAGATTGAAACAATCACCATCAGAATCGGGGTGGAACGGAACTTCTTGAACCAAAACAATTGAGGCGAAATCACGTTGCAGGACACCATGGTCCAGTAAGCCCACCAGTAGGGACCAAAGGCACGATTCATGAACGTGTAGGATTCGTAGGAGTTCTTGCTGTACCAAGCGATGAAGAACTCGGTGGCATACGCCAGCCCCACCAAGGTCCCCGTGGCAAGAATGATCTTGCACATGTTCTCCAGGTGCCTCAGCGTGATCAGATTCTCAAGGCGATAAATCTTCCGCATCGGAACCAGCAACGTCAGCACCATCGCGAAACCACTGAAGATCGCACCAGCCACGAAGTAGGGCGGGAAGATGGTGGTATGCCATCCAGGCAACTGCGATACGGCGAAGTCAAAACTGACGACGGTGTGCACCGAAAGCACCAGAGGTGCTGCCAAAGCGGCCAAAAGCGTGTAGGCCTTCTCGTACCGTAGCCACTGACGGGACGAACCGTTCCAGCCCAACGAAAGGATGCCGTAGACCATCCTGGGAAGCCAGTGTTTCGACCGGTCACGAAAGGTCGCCAAATCGGGGATCATCCCCATGTACCAAAAAACCAACGACACCGATGCATACGTTCCGACTGCGAAAACGTCCCACAGAAGCGGGCTTCGGAACTGCGGCCACATCCAAAGGTTCAAACTGGGGTAGGGTGTCAACCAAAAAGCCAACCAGGCGCGACCGACGTGGATCCCAGGAAAAATCCCGGCACAGATCACCGCAAAAATGGTCATCGCTTCCGCTGCGCGGTTGATGCTGGTTCGCCAGTTCTGCCGGAACAAAAAGAGAATCGCCGAAATCAGAGTCCCCGCATGCCCGATACCGACCCAAAAAACGAAGTTCACAATCGGCCACGCCCAGAAAACGGGAGACATGTTCCCCCAGATCCCCACCCCTTTATAAAAAAGGTAGCCGATCAACAGGACAAACATCAGCGCCAGCGATGAAGAAACAGCAAAGAGCAAATACCAGAGCTTCGGCTGTGGTTGCTCGGCAACTCGACACACCGTTTCGGTGATCGTGTGGTAGGTGTGGTTGCCGGTCACCAGCGGTGCTCGCCGTCCTGGCGTCTCTTCGGTGTTGTCGATCTCGGTGGAAAGCACCTGGGAATCGGCATTGGTCGCAAACATAGGTCAGCCCATCGGTTGGCTAAAAAGGAATCAAGGGATCTTCGCGAAGCAGACTTCAGCTCTTGTGCGAAACGGGTCGGGAATTCGTGGCGTGATCATGATCGCCGTGATCTTCATGCCCATCGTGATCACCATGGCCGCCATGACCTCCATGATCAGGGATCTCAGGTGGATTGGCCTGCATTCGGTTCATCAGTCCTTCCGGAACGTTGCGAAGTCTGGCTAAGTACTGGGTCCGCGGCTTGATGTTAAGCTCCTCCAGCATCGCATAACTTCGCGGGCTTTGGAACAATTGCGCGACGCGGGTGGTGGGATCGGCCAGGTTGCCGAAAACGATCGCCTGCGTCGGACAGGCTTCCTGGCAAGCGGTTTGAATCGAACCGTCCTGAACGCGCCCATCTCCTTGCTGGCGAGCCTGAATCTTGCCGTTCTGGACTCGCTGGATGCAGTAGGTGCACTTCTCCATCACCCCACGACCACGCACGGTGACTTCAGGATTGAGCACGAGGGACTGCAGTTTGGTGTTGACCTTCTCACGCCAATCCTGCCAACCGTAGAAGTACCCATACTCTGTGTTGTAGTTGTAGTAGTTGAAACGCCGCACCTTGTATGGGCAGTTGTTGCCGCAGTACCGCGTTCCAATGCAACGGTTTTAGGCCATCGCATTGATCCCTTCCCCCGTGTGGACGGTGGCTGCCACCGGACAGACCTGCTCACAGGGAGCCGTTTCGCAATGAACACAGGCGACTGGCTGACTGACAATCGTCACGTCGGTCGGATCGTCAAATCCTTCGCCTTGCCGAGTCTTATCCATGTCGCACTGGAAGTAGCGATCGATCCGAAGCCAATGCATCTCGCGACCTCGAGCCACCTGATCTTTACCGACGACCGGCACGTTGTTTTCCGCCTGACAGGCCAACACGCACGCATTGCAACCAATGCACTTATTGAGGTCGATGGTCATCCCCCACTGCGGCAGGAACGGCATTTCCGCCTCGATCTTGTCGATCGGCTCCTTCCACAGCGACTCGTTCGCATGATGTGGTGCGTAGGTCTTGGGTGCGAAATCAGGGTGCTCCAGGAACTGCTTCAGAGTCCCTTCGCGAACCAAGGTCGGTGTTCGCCTGGCGATTTCTTCCAACCCACCTTCGTCGATCGCGAAGTGATCCTGAGTTGTCGCCAGCCGATACGGAATGGCGGTAGGACTGACCGAAACAGCGCCAAAAATCGGCTCCTTGCCAGGCTTCAGCCAGCCCGCGACGTCGTGACCGACACCCGTGCCCACTGAACCGGATAAGACACGCCCATATCCCCGCTGGACGGCAATGGAACCCTCGGCCTGTCCAGGCACGATAAAAACCGGGAGGTCAATCGCGAATCCGTCGACCTTAATCGTCGCCTTGTTCCCCTGTTTGAGCCCCAGTGTGGCGGCTGTTTTGGGGCTGACGATCGCTGCGTTGTCCCAGGTCAGCTTGGTCACCGGTTGCGGTAACTCCTGCAGCCATGCGTTGTTGGCCAGTCGCCCGTCAAACAACGTATCGCTCGGATAAACCACCAACTCCAGGTTCCCCTGAACGATCTCCTGCTTGACGGCCGTTGGATCGATCGACGCGATATCGTCCAGCTTCAGATCTTTGTTGGAAATGCTGGGAAGCAAATTGCGAGTCAGATAACCACTGTGGAGAAGTTCGCGCCACTGGCGATCCGAGAGGTTCCCTCCGGACAACTGAGTGGCCGTCTGACGCACGTAGCTCTCAGAGCCCTCAAACGGAATCCCACCCAGACTGGAAAGCAACTCCATGGCGCTTCGACCACCCAACAGCGGCTCGATCAACGGTTGCCCAACGCCGTAGATTCCATCGACGTCCACGCAGTCGCTCCATGCCTCCAACGGGTGTGCTGCAGGGAGAACATAGCGACAGACCGCCGCCGTTTCGTCGACATAGTCCGCCAGATAAATCGAAAAAGGGATTCCCTCGAGTGCGTTATTGAGCGACAAACTTCGGGGCGAGCCGAAGACGGGATTATTGGCCAGCACGATGGCTGTCTTGATCTTCGAATCCCGAACCCTCTGGACAAACTCAGTTAAGTCGACTGACTTGATCTGCCCCCAACCACTCGGCATGTCGACCAGTCGCACCGCACCACCCAGGTTGCCAAGCTTGCTGTTCAGCCGAAGGGCCAACAACTGCACTTGCGCCGACTGTTGTGGGCCCACCGCCACCAGCGACGCCCCTTCATTGGCGACCAAGTCGAACGCGATGCTCTGAATCGCTCGCTCCAGCCGATCCTCGAAGGACAATTCGCTGAAAGGTGTCGCCGATTCGACAGGCGCCGCGCGATCTCCAGCAATTCGAGCATCGACTGCCGCCTCGATGCGAGCCAGGACCGAACCGATGTCAGAACTTCGAACAGGCAGACGGAAATCGGCAGCGCTCCCAGTGACGCTGTAAAGGCTCTCGATAGAGTAAAGCCGGTTCATCGACCCGGTGGTGTCTGGTGTTCGACCAGAAGCGAACTGGTGAGCGTATCTCGAAGCCAAGGGGTCAGTCCCCAAGAGATCGGCATCCAAGGCCACAATGACTTTGGCCGCATCCAGACGGTAGGAGAGTTTGGCGTTGGGCACCCCGAGCGATTCAAGCGCTTTCCGGACCGGTGAACCATCGAACGGCTCGTAGTGCACCAACAGCACATCGGGATACTTCTCCTGGAACTGAGCCAGAAGGCGGAGCATGGATGGGCTGCTGGTGGCTTCGAAAATCACCGCAGTTCCTGCCCCAAGCGAAGAAGCAATTTCCTGCGCGCTCTTGGCGATCAATTCCTGCACCGCCTCCGAATCCATGATCGTCCTGGAGTTACGGACGATGCTGGCCATGGCGTTGTAGGAGTTGGAGGCCGCTCCGTCGCCACTGAGAAACGCCTTCGAGCTTGCAGCCACTTCGGCGCTCTGAGCGATCGCCTCTCCCAGGCGGTCCGGGTCGTACAGCGACAAGATCGAGGCCTGGGATATCGCGTCCAGACCGACCTGCTTGAACTGCTTTTCCTTGCCATCCTGAAACTCGGACGCAGCGCTGACATCCAGCGAAGGATGGTCGGGATTGCCCCGCAACTGAATGGGCCTCCCATCCAGACTGGTCACCAAGGCGTGAACGATTCGCCCCGCCCACTCAAAATTCGTCGCGAAATAGGTCGGCACGCCCGGTATGCGACCCTCCGGCGAAGCGGTGAACGCAGCAAACTCCTCTTTGTAGTAACGGCAACCCGAAGCAGCACCGAAACTTAAAGAGGCACCCATCAACTGCAGCCAACGACGCCTCGACACTCCCTCGGGAAACTCCGAGGCTGCTTGAGGGAATTCACGCTGCAAGAACTCTTGGAACTCTGGTCGGTTCTCCAGGTCCGCAATGCTACGAAAGTATCGCTTCATACCGTTCCCGGTCTTTGTTGGAGGGTTCATCGATGGCACACCGCGCAGTTGGTCATGGGGTGAATCTGATTCTTTTCCTTCAGCTCTCGCCCCAGTTCAGCCGCATCGCGACCGATGTCGGATGCCTTCCAGTCCAGCTTCGTCACGAATTCGACCGGCCGCAGATGCTCTTCAGGGTTTCGATGGCAGTCGACACACCAAGTCATCGAAAGCTCCTTGGCCTGATAGACCTCTTCCATCTTGTCGATGCGTCCGTGGCAGGTCACGCAACTGACACCGCGATTGACATGCGCGGAGTGGTTGAAATAGACGTAATCAGGCAAACGGTGAATGCGAACCCACGGAATCGACTCCCCCGTGCGCCAGCTGTCATGGACCGCCTTCAATTTGGGGCTCGACGAGTGAACGGCAGAGTAAACAGGCGGACCCGAGGGACTCATCGGACTGTGGCAGTTGATGCACGTCTGCGTGGCCGGCACACTGGCGTGGGCAGCCTTGTCGACGGAGGTGTGGCAATAACGGCAGTCCATCTTCAACTGGCCAGCATGAATCACGTGGCTGAAGGGAACCGGTTGCCCAGGCTGGTACCCGATGTTCAACGTCACCGGGTCGGTGACCCCAAGAAACATCGGTGCTGCAAATAGCAAACCACCGCCGAGAAGCGCCAGCCCCAAAACAGCCAAAAGACGGTTGGTCCAGCGAGGAAATAGGAAGCGTTCCATGGATTGAT
This sequence comes from Pirellulaceae bacterium, assembly GCA_046085865.1. Classification (GTDB taxonomy): domain Bacteria; phylum Planctomycetota; class Planctomycetia; order Pirellulales; family Pirellulaceae; genus JBEISR01. The sequence goes on along the minus strand of JBJSWM010000377.1, from coordinate 656 downwards.
CGTTTCCGCAAAAACCGGAATCGTATAGTGCTCGTCTGCCCCGATGACACCCTGAGCCGCCAGTCGGAAAACCCGACAAAACGATTCTCAGCGGATCATGGAACAAGCCGATTGCCCTAAGACGGACTCCCCAAAAATAAACGATTGCACAAAGCTTGGGTAGGGAAACCGAAACTCCTCGACGCAGCTACGCTGCGAAACCCTCCCAGTATCGTTACCGAAAGGCCGGAACTTCAATAGCAACCTTTCATTTGCGACAAATCGTCGCACTCTGGCGAAGGTGCAGAGAAAGCCAGAGCCACCTAGCACTCTGAGCAAAGAACTACGGCGCCAAGCTCAGCCTGGGTTCCCGGGAGCTGAAGGTGCCGTCACCTTCAGGCGACTGAGCCCTCCATCAACACCCAAGATCTGACCGGTGATCCAGGAGGCTCGTTCCGATAAGAGGAATTCGAGTCAATGCGATTGCTCCAGGGCTGACTCAGACCCCCATGACCGAGAGAATCTGGTCGAATCCACGGTCGGCGGAGGCATCTAGGTCGCTCCACCCGCTTGGGTGTCTTGGAGAACCCTTTCAAGTGGCGCAAGCGATCGAATTCCTCTTATCGGAACGAGCCTCCTGGATCACCGGTCAGATCTTGGGTGTTGATGGAGGGCTC
>JBJSWM010000376.1:0-2716 GCA_046085865.1 Pirellulaceae bacterium | reverse complement strand
GGCCACGAAGCGTTTACCGAGATGCGAGCCCGTGGGGCCAACGTCACCGATATTGCTGTTCTGGTGATCGCGGCGGACGACGGCATCATGCCACAGACGATCGAAGCGATTTCTCACGCAAAGGCGGCCGAGGTGCCGATCGTCGTGGCGCTCAACAAGAGCGACCTTCCGGGGGCCGATCCCAATCGGGTGATGTCGCAGATGACCGAGCATGGACTGACCCCCAGCGCCTGGGGTGGCGATGTCGAAGTGGTTCAAACCAGCGCCATCACCGGAATGGGCATGGACGAATTGCTGGAGACACTGCTGACGGTAGCCGATCTGCATGAACTGCGGGCCAACCCCAAGCGTGCCGCTCAAGGGGTCTGCCTGGAGAGCGAGCAGCATCCGATGCGAGGGGTGATCGCCAAAATGGTGGTGCTCAACGGAACGCTCCGAGTTGGCGACATCGTCGTCTGCGGCGCGGCTCATGGTCGCGTCAAAGCGCTCTACGATACCCTGCGTCCGAACCGACAATTGACCGAGGCGGGCCCTTCGGTGCCAGTCAATATCACCGGATTGGACGTTCCACCCGATGCAGGCGAACGTTTCCACGTGCTCGATGATATCTCGCAAGCCCGCGAAATCGCTGCCACACGCGATTCGGTCAATCGAAGCCAATCGCTATCAGGAACTTCTCCCAAGGTCTCCTTCGAAGCCTTCCAGGAACTAGTTCAGTCCGGAAAGCTTGGCAAGGAAGAGCAGAAGGTGGTGCTGACACTGATCCTGCGGGCCGACACCCGGGGATCCTTGGAGGCGATCGAAAAGGAGCTGACCAAGCTGGATCATCCCGAAGTCGAAGTACGGATGATTCAAAAGTCGGTCGGGGGCGTCACTGTCGCCGACGTGACGCTTGCCAGCGCCTCGGGTGCGGTCATCGTCGGTTTCAACGTGATCCCCGACGAAGCCGCTCGGCAGATGGCCGAGGCGCGTGGGGTCGAAATTCGACGCTACGACATCATCTACAATCTCGCCAATGACCTGAGGGCCATCATCGAAGGGCGATTGAAGCCCGAGCAGCGGGTGGTGGAACTGGGTCGTGCCTTGATCAAGCAGGTGTTCACCATTTCGCGCGTCGGAACGATCGCCGGTTGCTATGTCCTTCAGGGATCGATCGAACGCGGATGCCGAATCCGCGTCAATCGCGATGGCAGGACGATTGGCGACTATCCGCTGGAGACGCTTCGACGCCACAAGGACGATGTCAAGGAAGTGCCACGAGGCATGGAATGCGGGATTCGATTGTCAGGCTTCAATGACGTCAAACAGGATGACATGCTGGAAGCCTACCGTATCGAAGAGGTCGCCCGAACGCTCGATACAACTCGTTCCTGATCGTCTCTGGAAGGTGAGGAAGACCAGTTGACTAGTCGACGACTGCTGAAAGCCGCCGAGGCCATCCGAGAGGTTGTCTCCATGGCGATCCTGACAGAACTGCGCGATCCTCGTGTCCAGGGGGTGACGGTCACCAGCGTGGAAGTGGCCCCCGACATGCGCGAAGCGAAGGTGTACGTCAGCATCATGGGGGAGCCGAACAAGCAGTCGCTGGCGCTCAAGGGACTCGCCCGGTCCGCTGGCTTCCTTCAGGCTCGCATCGCCGATCGCATCGATACCCGCTACACTCCTCGACTCCAATTCGTCCTGGACACTGGAGTCAAAAAGTCGCTGGAAGTCGCCAAGATCCTCGCGGAGTTGGAGCGTGAAAGGCAGGCGAAAGAGTCGACTGAAACGAGCGATCCGTCGCCAGCGGTCGACAGCCAGACTATCGGGGCGATGGAACCCCAAGAACCGCCGGGGGATCCCGCCTGACCTTCCGCCCCTGGATCGTCCAACGTCCCCCCGATTATCCCCGGCCAACCCGTCAACCAAAGCACCGCAACGGAGTTGCATAAAAGACCATGAGCGCCACGCAACGGGCCGAACGGATCGAGAAACTGTTCAAGGTCCTTCGGAAACACTACAAACCGCCCACTCCCCCTACCCACCATTCTCTTCTGGAACAGCTTCTTTATGCCAGCTGCCTCGAGGATTCCAAGTTCGATAGCGCCGACGAGGCCTACGCGAAGTTGGAACAGACGAAGGTCGATTGGAATGAGACGCGGGTGACTACGGTGGCGGAGTTGGCGGAGTTGCTTCGCGCTGTGCGACGGCCCCCAGAAGCGGCCCGGCGGGTCCGTGGGGCGCTGCAGGCGATCTTCGAATCGCGGTATGCGTTTGAACTGGAAGATCTGAAGAAATCAGGACTCAACAAGGTCTCTGACGAGTTCCGAAAGTGGGGGCTCTCCCGCTTCGTCATCGACTACGTCGTCCTCTACGGGCTCTCGGGGCACGCCATCCCACTCGATTCCAGCGCCCTGGACCTCCTCTGCCAGATGGAACTGTTTACCCCGCAGGAGATCGAAAAGAAGTCGCCGGGGCTTGAGCGGATCATTCCCAAGGCCAAGGGGTCCGAGTCGTTTGCGCTGCTCCATCAGTTCGCGGTCGATTTCTCCAGCCACCCAAGGTCGGCAGTCGTCCAAGCTGTCTTCAAGGAACTTGGGGTATCCCCCAAGCCAAAGCAGGAGAAACCGAAGGCTCAGCCCGAAAAACCAGCCTCCGCATCCACCGCCACCAAGGGCCCTCAAACGTCCGCAATGCCTGCCATTTCATCTGGGGCCAAGACGGCCGGCAAACCCTC
>JBJSWM010000375.1:0-3284 GCA_046085865.1 Pirellulaceae bacterium | reverse complement strand
GCTGAATCGCTTTGCAGCACTGGATCATCAAAGCGATTCGCTGGCGAATCCCCAGCCGCTGGGCTCTGCAGTGGTCGATCAGTTGAGAGCCCTGAACATACTCCATTGCCAGATAGGCATCTCCGGATTGGGCGGATCCAGCATCGAAGATATGAGCGATATTTGGATGTTCCAGCGATGCCAGCACCTGCTGTTCTCTTCGAAAGCGTTCAAAGGCATGGTCGTCGGTGGGGTTGCGCTGGAGGAGTTTGAGCGCCACAAGTCGTTGCACGGGAGAGGACTGGCGAGCCAGGTAGACATGGCCCATGCCCCCTGCCCCGATCTGTTCGATCAAATGATAGGGGCCGATGCGGCTACCGATGCGGGATTGGGATTCACCGATGGCGTCGACGAGCGGTTTCAGGGGACGATCGAACCAAGCAGGTTGCTCCGCTGCATCGGTGAGCGACAAAAGTTCCGCAAGCTTTTCCGGTTGCCCATGAAGTAGGTCTTCCGCCCATCGTCTGCGGACCTCACGATCTTCGATCGCCATGGCCTTGAGCAGCAGATCTTCGATGGCATCGTAGGGGGAGATGGTGGACATGGGGGCAAGGTGGGAGTGGGGTAGGTTTAGCGACGAAGCTCACGCAGTAGCCAAGCGCGAGAAAAGGCCCAGTAGCGTTCGACGGTGGCTTCCGAGATCCCCAAGTGCTGTGCGCATTGGGGGATCGTCATGTCGCCGAAAAACTTCAATTCCACCAATTGGGCATAATGGGGATGCCGATCGGCAAGCCGTCGTAACGCCTCGTCGAGCGCCAGAAGATCGGAAGAGAGACGATCGCCCTGGTCCAGAAGCGGGTCCGAGCATTGGTCGACCGAGTTTGCTGAGCGAGGCAGTTTGCGGTGGCGGCGAAGTTTTTTACGCGCATGGTCGATCAGTACCCTGCGCATCGTTGCTGCCATGAGCGCGCGAACATCTTGCACACCAATCGCAGGGCTTAAAAGCCGCGGCTGGACCCGAGCAAACGCTTCGTGAAAGAGGTCGGTTGGGCTGAGCGTATGGTTGAGGTGCTCGCGCCCCATGAATCGCCTAGCTACCGATCGAAGCTGCTGGTACAGCTCCTGGTCCCATCCATCCATCATCTGGCACCTCCTCTGATTACGAGTCCGAGGATTATGCCATAAGGCCGACAGAAGACGCAAGGAATTTGTGATCCCCCACCCGGATCCCGGAAGGGACGCACATCGATCTCTCTCGGGTCGCTGTGCACCCTTCGACACCGAGAGGTTACGCCGACGGATTCAACAGTCACAACATGGAGTCCAAAGTCCGTCCGATGGTATCAACATCGTCTTTCAGAAAAATTGAAAAAAATTTGAGGGTATTAATTGTGGCTATGTCGCTAAATCGTCTGTTGCCCCGCAATGGTTGAACAGCTCCATCGAAGAAGAGTAGGAACCACCATTTCATTTGAGGGATTGATAGGCCACGGCATCGATTAGGTAGATTGGGCGGTGCGTCTTCCTGTGAAAATCGAGCTTCGAGCGTCACTTGGACTGCGTGGCAGTGCATAAGTGGGGCACTCATCGGGTGATGGCAGCATTTGTGATCAATCCTAATGAAAAGAGTTTTCGATCTATACGTTTAGGAAAACAGGGATCCGTGTTTGTTTGGATGACGCGATCGGAAATCTGGCTGCGGGAGCTCGTGTTGGCAGGGTTAGCCTTCGTTGAGCCGCCGATGCGAAAAGCTGATCGAGGCAGCTTGAGGCGGTGCTGAGCATTTTCCACGCGTTGTCCTCAGCCTCATTCACCGCGCGTATGGGTTGAGGCGGTCATGGCGTGGCCATCGCATCGATGGCGATGAACTAACTGTGCAAGGCCAGCCACTGTCGTGTGTACTTGAAGAGCTCTGCCAACGGCGATTCCTGAACTGAGCGAATCGAAGGTTGGGAAAGCATCTTCTCAAGCACGCGATGTCTTGGTTCTGGTTCCTGATCGATCCGTCAATCCAGTCGACTAACCAGTGGGCCGAACGCGCGATCCGCCCTGCGGTCGTCAATCGAAAAGTGTGGGGCGGCAATCGAACCTGGATCGGCGCACATGCCAAGACCACCGTCATGTCCATCATTCAAACCGCAAAACAAACTGCCATCGAACCATTCCATTGGTTCCGAAAGTCGCTCACCGACACCAAGCCAACCCTCGCCTTGCGGTAATCAATGACAAAAAAACTGAGAAATCATGAGGCGATTTCCCGGGTCAGCACGCTGACTTCCCCGGATGAGACGGCGCGGGCAAGATCGAGAGAATCGCAGGTTTTGAACCCGAGGTTACCCTCACATCCTGATTGCCCTAAGTCCGGCAGGTTTTTCATCAATTTCTAGAAGTCGTTGTGGATTAGGCCGGTCGGAGAAGGTTCCCCAATGGCTCTTTGAGAGGTGCGTTTCTTTGGATTCGAAGTGTATTCGCGATCAGTTGAAAATCGTTAGGAAAGAATTCGAGGTGAATGGTGAAACTCTTCTGTGGATTTATTCTTTTTGTCTTTGGTTTGTTACCGCTTCCCGCTTCGGCGGCGCCATTCTTCTTCAGTCCACCTGACACTCTCGGGCCGCTGAATGGAGGAATCGTAACGGAACTGATTTCCTCGCCCGGGTTTTCCGCCGTCGGCGGCGCTACGCTCACCTTCGATTTGCTCGGATATTTGACTGTCGATGGGAGCAATTGCTGTACGGATACTTTCAGCCTCACAATCAATGGGAATCTGTTATTTATGGGAAAGTTTGATATGGGTGGGGGAGGAAGTCAGGTCATTGATTTTATCGATCCGGGCGTTACCGTCGTATCGACATCCGCAATCTATGGACAGGGAGGTCTGACTCAGTTCCTTGTGGCCCACACGCTTCTGTCCGGAGTGAACACTTATCTTTTTGATTATGGCGTGATGCAGGGCCTTGCGGATGAGGGATGGGGACTGCGATCGATCCAAGTCTCCGCAAATATCACGTCGAGTGCAGTGCCCGAGCCGACTTCGATCGCTGCGTTCGGCCTTGGGAGTTTGGTAGCCCTCTACAAAGGGCGGCGAAGAGCTCGCTCTCGATTCCAATACGACTCAGTGGATGGCTCTTCAGGAAAGATTGTGCCATAGGACCCTAAACTCCTGATTTTCATCGTACTCGTGCTCGTACTCCATGAAATAGTGCTCGTACTCGAAAAGTAGTGTTGGGACGCTGGGACATCGAGCACGAGAACGAGTACCGTCCGCCGCAGCGGACTGAATACGAAAAATCAAAGCGATGACCGAC
>JBJSWM010000374.1:0-1297 GCA_046085865.1 Pirellulaceae bacterium | reverse complement strand
CCTTTATCCGACCCGAAGCGACGGCTTCTGCCTCCCGAAAGGATGTAGCAGTCTCGCATCATCGCGACGGCTCGCCGGAGCCCCCCGCATCGCCGCTACCTTGGGGAAGTCCAAACGCATTTTGTTCCCCGCATTCCCGCTCCGCGCGATCCCTTTCCCACTGCACCTTCGCCCAGCTCCAGGCGGCCATTGTCCGGGGGAATCCAAGGGTAGTCATTCCCTGAAAAATCGCTTGGGTGATTTCCTCCTGAGAAATCCCCATCTCCCTGGCTCGCCGCACATGGCTCCTCACCGCCGACTCCAGCCCCGCCCCGACGGCCATGCCGATTTTCACCAGCGCTAGCGATTTGGCGTCCAGCGGACCGCAGGCTTCGGCAGCCTGCCCCATCTGATCGTGTGCGGCGGCTAGTTCCGGGTACCTCACCATCAGCTCCCGGTACAACCCCGGCAGCTTGGTTGGAACCGGATCCGAAGGAGACGGAAAACCAACTGTCCGCTCCGATTTTTCCTCGGGCCGATGCTCGGTGTCGCCTGATCCCATGGGGGACTCCTGAAAAATTTTATGATTTTGCGCGCGAACCTTTGGCGGGGAGTCCGTGTCTATCTCCATGCACGGAACTTCCGGTCGCTCGGCGGCTCTTCCTATTTTGTCGTGGGGAGCGGTTTGGGGCCAGGGTTTTGTGCGAGTGGGGTGTGTGGTGTTGGGTTGCAGCATGGGTGCCGGATGTTGAGACCGATGCAGGAAGTCGCCTCGGTACCCGAGTTGCCCCGGCGGGTTTAGGGGCGATGGTTTTTTGCTGTTGCTTGCTTCGACCTGCTGGACTGACAATAATTCGCCCTGCGGAAAAGAGTCCCTTGGCTTGCGGATGTGGCTGCCTGTTCATGGCGACCTGCCCCGTAGGCTTGATGCCAGTAGATTGCTGGTAGTGGGGACGGCCAGGTATTCCGGTTCGGTCGATGGCGGCTTGATCGCTTGCGGTCAAAGTCGCATTGGCCTGATGCGGCAACTTGGCGGATCGCTTGGAACGATCGCGAAAGTTAACGACGAAGGAGTCCGCCATGCGCAAACCATCCCATTCTCAGGCGCCCCGACTGTCCGGAACGATGAATCCGGTCGGTATCTCGCCACGTGGATTGGTTCCGTGCGGAGTTCCATCTGGCGATCGATGGGGCTGGAGTCACGGCTGATCTGCCGTTTTGGATGAGTCCAGTCGTTCAGTCGCCCGACGCCCTTGCATGGAATGGAACACTTCCCAGAGGGGAAGTCGTTCAGTCTGCTTCGCCTCTCCTGAATGCT
>JBJSWM010000373.1:0-10547 GCA_046085865.1 Pirellulaceae bacterium | reverse complement strand
CCCCAGCCTGAGAGCATTCGATCAAAACCTTCTCAACCCGTTCATAGGGAAGCGTTCGGTCGGTCCGGACCCGAAGCTGGATTGGCCCATCGGCCGCAACGATCCGCCGGAGGGCTGGTGCCAGCCCTTCGATCTGGATCGTTTGTCCCTGTAGTTGCATCGCACCATCGCTGAGAATGTTCAGCGTTGCGTCGGGTGAAACAGCTTCGGATGCCAGTGCGGTCGAGGCCGATGGCAGGTCGATCGGCTGTGCCGTTTCTCGGCTGGCTATGTGGCTGCTAACCAGAAAAAAGATAATCAGCAAGAAAACAATGTCGATCATCGGCGTCATCGAAATGGTGGTGCCACCGGTTGGTCGGTATTGCGGAACCTTCATGATCGCTCCCGAATCTCAGTTCCCACCACCAACCACACCTCGTCCCGATCCTGAGGCCCCTGGAATCGGACTCCGCAAGTTGGCCAAAAGTCGACGACGCAGAGGGGCGATGACCTGCTGAGCCACGTAGGCCGATTCGGCCATCAGTTGATCGATTCGATTGCGAAAGATCGCCAAAGCTCCCAGCGCCGGGATAGCGATCAGCAGTCCGGCTACTGTGGTCACCAGTGCTGAATAGATCCCCGAAGCGAGATCCCCGGCCCCTGCCGAACCCTGACTGATGGCTACCTGTCGGAAAGCGATAATCATCCCAGCAACCGTGCCAAGCAATCCAAGCATCGGGGCAAGGTTTCCGATGACCGACAAATACTCCACCCGGCGGAACAACCTCGCAGCCTGCTCGGCAAGCGTTTCCTCCATCGCCTTCTCTACTGCCGGCCAACCGAACTCGGCTTCTCCCAAACCGCTGTGAAGAACCCAACCCAATGGACTGGGCCGCTCCCGACATAGCGCCTCCGCCTCCTTCCACTTCCCTGCCAGCAGCATCTGCCGGACTTCCTCCGCAAAGGACTTGGGGAGTAATTGGGACCGACGCAATAGGAGCGATTGATCGACGATCAAATAGACGGTCAAGATCGACATGGCGATCAACACCAGCATGATGCCGATCCCGAAGGGACCTCCACTGAATACCACCGACCAAAAACCACCGTCGGCTGTTGATGCTTCCGGTGTCCCCTGCGCCCAAACAACAGCCGGGGAGGCGGTGAGCAACCAGCAACCCAGCAGCACCCCGATTCGACGGTGGAACATCGACGCTTCCTCAGTGATTTCACATACCTAGTTTTCACGAGCCTATGACTTCAGGGGGACTTGGGCTCTCCATGCCACATCTCCCAGAAGTTGCTATCGTAACGGATCCTGCACCCTGAGAGCCAACGGGTCACTCCCCTTTGTCATGGTGGATCGAACTTCCCTGCGTGGCCTTCCAGAAAGGCAGCTGCTGGGCACACCAAGCGCGAGTCGATTCGGTCGCCTTCGATTGCGTCTGTGCCAACAGTTCTAACCAACGTCGCGCAGCGACCGCAGCGACTCTCGTCTGGCGATGCAACGTCACAAGGTGCTGCCATTGATAGAGCGCCAGAACGGCCTGGTCCGCTTCCTCGAGTCGATCGGCAATTAAAAATGTCGGCCCCTCCTGCAGAGGAAAGAGCATCCTGTCGCGTGCTGCCAGAATCTCGGGCAATTTCTCTGCGGCGAACTGGGATGCCGACAGGACGCGCCACTGCTGTGCGCTGGCCAATTGCCGAATCGCCGGATGGGAATCCTTCGCCAAGGCTTGAAGCACCTCCAAGGCTCGTTGCCGATTTCGGGATGCAAGCAACCAGGAAGCACCAATCAGACGCACCGAAGGTTCGTCTGATTCCAGCCACGCCATCGCGTTCGATGGCGTTTCCATCGTGATCGCATCGCGACTCCACACCAGCGGCATGAAGGCATAGTGGAGCAGGGGAGGTCGCTCCTGAATCAACTTCTCCCAGACACTGACCGCCAGATCGATCTTTCCCTCCTGCACCAAGGCATCGACGATTTGCGTTGCCAGGACCCGTCGCTGCCAGGGAAGAATCCCCGAACCCATCGCTTGTTGTGCCGATCGGACCGATGCCAGCCATTCGCCCCGACGATACAGTTCGTCCGCCTCATCGGCTTGTGGAGTCGACCATGCAACTTCCATCGCAGCGCATTGATCCCCCTGCAACCGACGAATCTCGGAATCCCCTTCGATCAGATGAATCAATCCGTCGGCGTTCCAATCAAGAATCTTTCCCTCGATCCAATCCCCGGAATCCGATCGCCAGGGCCCATCCTGCTCGGGTGGAGATCCCCACACCCATCGACTTACCGGCTGCGGTCGCTCCCGCATCCATCGCTCCAATCGCTCCAAATCCGCTAGCGTCGCTCCCGCATCTGTGCCTTGCTGCACTGGCTGGCTTAGCGCATGAGAACTCGCGCCTATTAGAACCACCACCGCCAGCAAACCGACGCAGCGGCGAACGGCGAGCCCGAATGCATCCAATCCCCTTGCAGCCAGCGAAAAAAACAACCGACAACGCCATGTCGATCGCTCGGCCAGGCAGCAGCTCCAGCCCCTCTGTAGGCAGTTTGTTCTGTTCGTCATGGAACGGTCAGTTCGATGGTATCCAAGTAGCGATATTCTCCTCCGGTCTGGTCGGCGAGGGCTTCGATCCAACGCCCGGAACGGGGATTGCTCCCTTTGCCGAACTCGATCGCATGAATCGTCGTCCCCCCGCGCTGGCACCGTTCGACCAAGTCGGCCAACTGGTCTGCCTTCAATGGCGGCTCATCCGCATCGGTCAAAAAGAAGATGACGTCAGGAGCCATGGAGATAGCAAGCCGAAGAGCGTCCAGGTGCTCTGTGCCCCCCATCGCCACGACATTGCTGACAAATCGCATCGCCTGCCGCTTCTCTGCATCGCTCGCGAAAAGCATTCCGCGATTTCGGGAAAGGCTGCTGCGGTAGGGAGTCGGAGCCTCATTGTAGAAAACGATCTGAAACTGATGGACGGAGGACAGGGAATCGAGGCTGGCCATCAGCTCCCGCTTGGCAGCTCGCAAGGGCCCCGCTTGCCCCGCGTTCATGGAGTCGGACCGATCGAAAAGATAGACGAAAGAATCTCCATAACCTTCGACCCCAAAGACCGACGTCTTCGCTTTGCCTCCCCCCTGCGACCCGCTTGCTGCTTCGGATCCTCCCAATCCACTGAGGTTCCCCGCCGCTGTCGCATCCCCCAGGTCCCCCCCGGTGCTCGGAGAGCCTGCGGCCGCTCCATCACCGCTTCCTTCTGGCAACTCGGCCCCCAAAGGAAGGTTGGAAAGTGCATCCGCTAGCACCTCTTCCGACGGATCCGCCATGCCAGCGGCGGATTCCTCGTTCTGCTTTCCATCGCTGCCAAGAATTTCGACTTCGGCCCCCTCGCTGACCTCATGCACCATGGCAATGCCTGCCGGTCGATCCTGAACACCGCCGGAACCTCTTGGAAACGGTTGCCACCAGAGCACGAGAGCCAGAAACACCAGGAGATGAAAGGCCAAGCTAATCAGCCAAGCGGGAACATCCGACCAGCCAGCCAGTTGGGGCAATCGAAGGGCAAGAGAGCGTCGCGACAAACGCGGGGCAGGGCGACTTGGAGGGGTTGGTTCGGCCTGCGGCTTCATCATCAGCCCTACCGCTCTGGGTGCCAGAAAATCGCTCAGGGTTGCACCCCTGGACGATGTGTCGCATGCGATCGCCCCTGACCTCGAATCGAACCTCCACTGGGTCCCGCGCCGCAACAGCGTCCACGGGCGAAATCCAAGTGGCAAGCAATCAGCCTCGGGCAGAGATCGGGATGATTTGTCGCGTCGTGTGTCCTGTATAAATCTGCCGAGGTCGGCCGATCCGCGTGTTGGTGTCCTGATGCATTTCTACCCAATGCGCGATCCATCCAGGAAGACGACCGATCGCAAAGAGAACCGTGAACATCTGGACCGGAATCCCCATCGCTCGATAGACGATCCCAGAATAGAAATCGACGTTCGGGTAGAGTTTCCGCTCGATGAAGTACGGGTCTTTCAACGCCACCTCTTCCAGCTGCTGCGCCACTTCAAAGAGAGGGTCGTTCAAGTGCAGTTTGGCTAGTAGTTTGTCGCACGCCGACTTGATAATCTTGGCTCTAGGATCGTAATTCTTGTAAACCCGATGCCCGAATCCCATCAGGCGAAAATTGCTCTTTTTGTCCTTCGCCATATCGACATACTTTTTGACGTTGCCGCCATCTTGAGCGATCTGATGAAGCATGTTGATGCAAGCTTCATTGGCCCCACCGTGCAACGGTCCCCAGAGGGCACAGATTCCAGCCGAGATCGACGCAAAGAGGTTTGCGTTCGAGGAGCCAACCATGCGAACCGTTGAGGTCGAACAGTTCTGTTCGTGATCGGCATGGACAATCAGCAGCAAATTGAGTGCTTTGACGAAATCAGGATCCGGTTCGTATTCTTCACTAGGGACCGCGAACATCATCCGAAGGAAGTTCTCGCAGTAGTCGAGCGAATTCTGTGGGTAGATGAAGGGCTGGCCGGTCGACTTTTTGTAGCTGTAGGCAGCGATTGTCGGCAGCTTGGCGAGCAGCCGGTGGATACTGATTTTCACTTCCTCAGGATCGAGCACATCGAGGGAGTCTTGGTAGAAGGTCGATAGAGCCGCCACGACAGACGAAAGGATCGCCATGGGGTGGGCATCGCGGGGAAAACCGTTGTAGAACGACCGCATGTCTTCATGCAGCATCGTATGCCGGCGAATCTGATGCCGAAAGTTTTCCAACTGCTGCCAAGTCGGCAATTCGCCGTAGATCAGCAAATAGGAGGTTTCGACAAAGTCGCAATGCTCCGCTAGGTCCTCGATGGGATAGCCCCGGTATCTCAGCACTCCCAGATCGCCGTCGAGATAGGTGATCGCGCTGGTGGTCGACCCGGTGTTGGCATAGCCTTCGTCCAGAGTGATCGCTCCGGTGACCTTGCGAAGCTCGGCGATATCAATCGCACGCTCCCCTTCGCTGCCTCGGACGATCGGCATCTCCAGCGTCTTCCCTCCCGCCTGAAGAACCGCCTTGTCCGATTCGACCACCACGTTGCCCACCTGATTGGACATATCGACCGACTCCCCTGATTTCCGCTCGCCCCCAGTGCATCACAAAACCGCTGAACTGGCCGGCCTGACCGCTCTCAGCAATTTCCACGATGCAGTGTAGCCGGAAGGCGACCTCCCGACAATTACAGCAACCGATGGTGCGAACTTTCAAGAAGGATCCAGGTATTCGACGCGTCCGAATCTTGGGAGAACAGCGTTTATTCTCCGTTTGCCGATGGTATCAGCAACCTTCCGGAGAGAGGCCGACGCAGCGACGGCAGGAAGGAAGGAAGGTCGATCGACAGCCCTCGTTCGAAGCCGCTCATCGACTTTTCCCATCTTCTCCAGAGCTTGGAGTCTTAGCCATCTTGGCGATGATCGACATCAGGATGCGTGTCGCGGCCCGCAACTGCTCGATGTCGATCCACTCGTCAGCGGTGTGAGCCTGATCGATCGAACCGGGCCCAAAGACGACGGCAGGGATGCCATGGCGGGCGAAATGGGTGGCATGCGTACCGAAGCGTACCCCGATCATCTGGCGGTTTTCGCTTTCCCGACACGAAGCCGCCAGTAGCTGCTCGGCAAATGCCAGATCACTACTGGGGGTAAGCGGACCATGATCGCACCACGGAGGATCGATGGTGCAATCGGAAAACCCATCCTCTTCCAACCTCCGCTTGATCTCGCCCCAGACCTCAGCCCCACGTTCCCCGGGGATCAGTCGGCGATCGATTTCAATCCGGCAGTGGTCGGGTACGACATTGACGCTGAGGCCACCACCGATGACCCCAACGCTCATCGAAGGTTCACCGCACCAAGCATCTCTTCTGCCATGCTGCTCCAATTCCCTCGCCTGCTGTTCGAACCACTGCACCAGCGAAGCCATCCGATAGATGGCGTTGCGTCCGTTGGAGGGACGGGAACTGTGAGCTGAGAGGCCGTGGGTGTGGACATTCCAACGCACGACTCCCAAATGGGCGACGACGACATTCAGCGACGTTGGCTCGGCAACTATAACCTGATCGACTTGCAATGGGACCCCTTCGGAAAAAGCTCCTAGCTTCGACCAGGACCGCATCCATTGCTGCATGCCGAGAACACCGTACTCCTCGTCGCAGGTCGCGCAGAGGGTCAAGGACGGACGTTGTTCGATCGGCCATGATGCCGCTGTCGCGACGGCGCAGAGCATTGCAGCCAACCCACCCTTCACATCGCAGGCGCCGCGTCCGTAGATTCGTCCATCGCGAATGGTAGGAGTGAACGGAGGAATCGTCATCCCCGACGTGGGTACCGTGTCTTGGTGAGCTTCCAGGAGCAGGTGCATGGCGCCAGGTCGACCAGGCAGATGAAGGAAGAGGTTCGCACCACGCCCTGCCACTTCCATACGGTGCAGTTGCCCCGGCAACTGTCCCAAACGCTGTTCCAGCCATTCGCTGATCCGATACTCCAGCCACTCTTCGCCTGTCACCTGCTGGCCCATCGGATTCAGGCTAGGAATGCGAATCAGTTCGCACAACGTCTCGACCGGATCCCAAGCGGGTTTCGATTCCAACATGATGACTCTCGCAAAGTTCAAGCCGGCCGGATACGCTCTCAGCAACCTCAACCACCCTGGTCAACTCGACAGCCTGCCATCGGCAAAATGGCATCGCTATCCAGTGGGCTTAGGCATGCGTCCGGTAGCGAAGATACCAGAGGAGGGCAACCAGCGTCTTGGCATCGATGATTTTTCCATCGCGCAACATCTGGTCGACTTGGTCCCAGGTCACTACACGATTGGAGATCCATTCCCCGGGTTCACGCTTGGCGGGCCCTTCGGTCAACTCGTTCGCAACGAAGAAGTGCATCCGTTCATCCAGGATGCCCGGTGACATGGCGAAGCTGTGGACGTGAGTGATCTTCTGGCATCGATACCCTGTCTCTTCCTCCAACTCGCGAAGCGCCAGCGAATCGGCTGACTCAGGAGGCTCCATCGTGCCCGCCGGCAGTTCCCAAAGCCACTTCTGAATCGCTGGCCGAAATGTCTCGATCATGCAGATCGATGCATCGGACACGATCGGCAGCACCACCACGGCGCCGGGGTGCCGCACGATCTGTTTGACCAGCGTGCTTCCATCCTCCAACCGCTGCTCCACTGTTTCCACATGGAAACGGGAAGCTCGGTAAACGATCCGCGAAGGGGAAGTCATCGGGATCAACCTGTCTTTCGCACGCCGTCGGGCCTCGAATCTTCAGTCACCACATCACTGGAGGCACGGTGGCGATACTGCATCAGGTAGGCGTCTTCAGGGGAGTCCTCGTAGTAGGCTCTCAGCACGTGGATGGCTCGGAACCCCAGTTCCCGGAAGAAAAGCTGAGCTTCCAGGTTCGTCTCCCGCACTTCCAGAAGGATGCGACTGCGACGCTGGCTGGACAGTTTTCCAAACAGCTTGCTCAACATCGCCCGGCCCACTCCCTGCCTTCGGAAGGAAGGGTGGACGGCGAAATTGAGCAGATGGAGTCTGGAGCGATGCAGTTCGTAGATCATGAACCCCACAATCCGCTCGTTCCACTCAGCCACCATGCCAATGCAGTTGCGTTGCCGCAGGCAGCGGACAAATTCCTCCTCGGACCATGGGAACTCGAAGCTGCCCGCTTCGATCTGGAGCACCTCGGGCATATCTCGGCGAATCATCCAGCGGATATGGACGCAACAGGGGCTGTGGCTGGCACTGGTCATGCCGCTAGTTCCTTTCACGCTTTGGTAGATCGGCGTCGCTGCAGTCGCAACGCATCATCGACCTAGCCGCTAGGCGGTTGCGTCGACGTGGGGCGAAGGATAGCAGACCCGTTCAGCCGCTCCAAGACGAATCGGCTGGCCAGCCAATCGCCAGCAAAAAAGGACTCTTTTGCTCTTGCAAAAGAGTCCCCAGCCGGTGGTTTGCACGTGAAAAAAAAGGTCAGGGCCGAGCTAAGCGGATCGACTTTCCTTTTTCTGCTGCCTCATAGATCGCCAAAATTAAGGCGACCGAACGCCTTCCTTCCGCTCCTTCGGTCATCGAAGGCCTTTTCTGCGAAAGCCCTGCCAGGAAATCCTGGAACAACTTGCGATGCGCCTGGTGCCCGATGGCGGCCGGATCAGCCGCACCGCCACCGGTCTTGGTGGCATTGAGGAATTGCTCCCGAATCTTCTGATCGCGGCGCGATAGTTTTTCAAAGTCCCACCGAATGATGCTTTCTTCTTCCAGCACCGCCGATCCTCGGCTACCGCTGATTTCGATCCTTTTGAGCGACCCGGGGTAGGCGGCAGTGGTCGCTTCGATCACCCCCAAGGCTCCGGAAGCGAATCGCAGCGTCGCAACGGCGGTGTCCTCCACCTCAATCCGTTCGTGAGCCCGAATCCCGGTGGCGGCGCTCACCTGATCCACATCCCCCATCAACCAAAGCAACAGATCAACACTGTGAATCGCCTGATTCATCAGCGCCCCACCACCATCCAGCTTCCATGTCCCTCTCCAGGCTCCACTGTCGTAGTACTGCTGGGTTCGAAACCATTTCACGTAGGCGTCGGCCAGAGCGATCGAGCCAAATTTGTCGTCCGTCACCGCCTGCCTCAACACGCCGGCCGCCTCGTGGAAGCGTGATGGAAAGATCGTTCCAAGACGCACCCCATGCTTATGGCAGGCGTCGATCAGTCGGTCGCATCGCGCCAGCGTCACCTCCAAAGGCTTCTCCACCAGCAAATGCTTCCCCGCACGTGCGGCCAGCAATCCCGGCTCCAGATGCGCACCGCTCGGAGAGCAAATGGTGACCACATCGACGTCCGATCGTTCCAGCATCCGTTCGATCGAATCGTACGCGTCGCACGAAAACAGCTCCCCAAACGCCTGTGCCTTGGGGAGCGTTGGGTTGTAACAGGCGATCAGCTTGGCCCCCCGAATCTCTTGGATCGCCCGCGCATGAAACTTGGCAATCATGCCACATCCGACGATCGCAAATCCAACTGCCATTCTGCCCCGCCTTTTCTGAAAATGACGATGCTTGACGCATGCACCAAAGCCTACCACCGCTACCACCGACCCAATTCTCTGGCTCCTTTAGCACTCCTGATCTTGGGGAAGCCAAAGCCGGCGCTGTATCATAATCGAATCGACGTTCGAACCAAACTTGCATCGGCCTCAGAGGGACGCAGCATTGTGACCGATTCCCCTCCCCTTCCATCCCTTGATTCGCTCGGGGACTTCCTCCCATTCGAACGCCTGATGATCCTGCGCGGTCCCAACTACTGGTCGCGCCGCCCCTGCATGGAAGTCTGGGTCGACCTAGGACCTCTGAACGATTTTTCCAGCGAGCTGATACCGGGATTCAATGAGCGGTATAAGGCGTGGCTACCCACAGTGATCGAGCATCGGTGCAGCGTGGGAGAGCGGGGGGGCTTTTTCCAGCGACTGGATCGCGGCACTTATCTGGCTCACATCCTCGAACATACGGCACTAGAGCTTCAGACGCTGGCCGGAAGTAACGTCGGGTTTGGCCGAGCGAGGGAGATGTCGCGAACAGGTGTCTATAAAGTAGCCGTTCGCTTTGAAGAAGAGTCGCTGGG
This sequence comes from Pirellulaceae bacterium, assembly GCA_046085865.1. Classification (GTDB taxonomy): domain Bacteria; phylum Planctomycetota; class Planctomycetia; order Pirellulales; family Pirellulaceae; genus JBEISR01. The sequence goes on along the minus strand of JBJSWM010000373.1, from coordinate 902 downwards.
GGTAGCCAGCCTCCATGCAGCACGCGACCTACTGAAGGCATGTGTCTACAATCTCCCATATGACGTCCAAGCCGAAGTTGCAAGGCTGCACGAGATTGCCGAGCGGCGGATGCTGGGGCCCAGTACACGGGCCATCGTGGAAGCCGCTACCGATCGACTGATTCCTTATCGCCGACTGAACCAGGGCAGCCTCGTCCTCTTTGGCCACGGCATCCACCAACGCCGCATCTGGACCGCAGAGACCAACCGGACCAGCGCCATCGCCGAGTCGATCGCGCAGGACAAACAGCTCACTAAGCAACTCCTCCAGTCAGTGGGTGTCCCGGTACCCGAGGGACGCCGTGTCTCTGATGCCGATGATGCAGTGGCGGCAGCGGAAGAGATCGAAGGAGCCGTGGTCGTCAAACCGGTCGATGCCAACCACTCACGCGGTGTGATGATCTATCTGACCGATCCGGAACAGATTCGAGTCGCCTACGATGTGGCGATGCGAGAAGGCAGTGGCGTCCTGGTGGAACGCTATGTGCCCGGATACGAACACCGTCTTCTCGTCGTTGGAGACCGATGCGTCGCCGCCTCGAAAGGGGAACCGGTTTTGGTCGATGCCGATGGAATTCGCACCGTCCGCCAACTGATCGACCAAGTGGTCAATGCCGATCCACGTCGGGGAGAAGATGAGGACAGCCCACTTTCGCTGATCGACTTCGATGACCAACTCGACTCGGCTTTGCGGCAACAGGGCCTAACGCTGGAAAGCATCCCGGCCAACGGTAAACGGGTCCTCATTCAGCGCATCGACAATCTGCTTTACGACGTTACCGACCAAGTCCACCCCGATGTAGCGGCTCAGGTCGTTCTGGCCGCCAAAACCGTAGGACTCGATATCGCTGGTATCGATCTGG
>JBJSWM010000372.1:0-586 GCA_046085865.1 Pirellulaceae bacterium | reverse complement strand
TTCTCGTTGCCGTGGATGATTTCGCCGAAGCAGCCAGAATGCTTCCGTCTTAGCGACTACGAGCGACACAAATTCGAGAGGAATCGAACAGTTGGCCTTAGTAGGTCTAGTTGCTGGAGACATCGTCTGCGAAAGTTCGGGGCCATCCGGTCATTCCGTAGATCAGTGGATCACGATGGAACCCAGAAAATCTGAACGCGTCCATTTTCCTTTCATGGAGATGCCGAGCCCCTGAGTGGATATCGACCGATGGAATTCTCATCCATCGCGGTGCCTTGGTGACACTGTAAGCTGAGGGCCCCCGAGCCCAGATGGATGGACAGTTGCCAAATCCGATGCGAGGCGCTATGCTCCCGCCATCCATCGATCGCGACTCGAAAGGTCCAACGCCCAAAGAGCAACAGACCAAGTCGAGAAGAGATCTCGATGCTTCGCCGAATTCCACTGAACCATATCCTTCTTCGCATCCGATGGGACGGGACGCCATGCCGACATGCAAAATCAGCGATTTAGAAACTTATGACTTGATCGTGCTGGGTGGCGGCAAAGGGGGCAAGACGCTGGCGATGGAGTGGGCCAAAACCGG
>JBJSWM010000371.1:0-2026 GCA_046085865.1 Pirellulaceae bacterium | reverse complement strand
GTATTCGGGATACAGGTCCGTCATCTGCTCGTCACTGGAAGCGATAATCCCAGCCTTCAGCAAGCGATTGAAGGCTGGACGGTCGAGGATGATGGCGCGAATCGGCTTTCCAAGGCGCTGTGCCAAAGCGACTTCCGGCTGAATATTTTCGCGAAGGGTCAGGCAGTTGGGGTCTGCAGGATCGATGAAGATGTCGGGAGTCGTCAGGATCAGCAGTTCGCGACTGTTCTCGATAAAGTCATCCCGTATCCTGGTCCAAGGGGTTCCCGGGTCGGTAGAAAACTTCCCATCGTAGAGAACCTCAGCGCCAAAGGACTCCAAGATTTCCGACACCGCCTCCACTTCCACCGCGTTGCGACGGGCATAAGCGATAAAGACAACGTTTCTCTGTAGGTAAGCCATGGTCGGAAGCCTTCTGTGTTCCTAGAGATATCATGGAGGGGGTGCCATCTATTATTCTGAATCGTCGGGCAACAGTGCAATGCATCGCGATCGAAGCCAATCGGGAATGGATGCCACGCCACGGCAACGGGAAAAAGTCAGCTCACGAAGGAGGTTCCTGTGGTAGATCCAAACGTTCCACCAATCCTTCATGGCGTTCCGAACCAGCGATCAAGCTGGTATCGCCGCTTCGAACACGCACTGAAATGGCTGGATGGTCGAAAGGCTATCTTGATCCCTGCCAGCGGTTTTCTTGCGCTGTTCAGTGGCTTCATCGGTGTTTGCGTGCAGAAGTGGTCCGCCAGCTTCCAGTGCGCCAGTGGGGGATGGTTCGATCTCCTTTCCCGATCGATGAATCTGCTGACGATTTGCCTGTACGAGGCGGTGCAGGTTCCGATCATGAATCTGTCGGTGCCACCTGGGGAGTCCAACTTCTGGATCGGACTGGCCAGAATCGCCGGTACCGCCTTCTTCGGGCTGATTGCTGTCGAGGCGATCCGCAAGCTGTTTCACCGTTCTTTCGACGAGCTGAAGCTGTATTTCAAGAAAAATGAAGTCTCTCTGATTTCAGGACTAGGCCGACTGGGACTTGCCATCGCGAAGGAGGAAGGGCAGCAAGGCAAACGGGTGATTGTGCAGGAAAGGGATGAACATAACTGGCATCGCTCGACGGCCGAGGAAGCGGGCTGCATGGTCTTCCAGGAAGATGCGAACGACGAGGAAAGCCTTCGCCGCCATATCGCGCGCAGACCCACCAGCATCCACCTAGTGACCGGCGATGATCTGGTGAATCTCAATGCTCTGGAATCGATTCGGAAGATTCGAAAGGAGTATCAGCATCGTCATCAGAAGAGTGCCGGAGAGTGTGATTGCTATATCCATATCGAGCGGCCGCTATTGCATCATGTTTACATCCTCGCCCTCCTGCAGGCCAATCGGCAGATGGATGACGACCCTGATCTGAACGTGCAGGTCTTCAATATCCAGCACGAAACGGCTTGCCAGTTGATCATCGACGAACTGACGCCGATTCGACCGAAAGCCACCGACGAAGTGGCCCTCTACGTCGTGGTTGGCTTTGGCCAAATGGGAATGGCGATGGTGAAGGAGTTGGTGGAATTCGCCCATTTCGAGAATCTGAAGCGCAGTCGCATCCTGGTGCTGGGTGCCGATCCCGAGCAAGACTACAGGAGATGCATATCCCAGTGGCCCAGAATGGCGCCCAGAGAGGTTCATGCCAAGCTATCGGAGGTCGTATTTGATCCTGATCGTGATTCATGGGAATCTCAGGTGGCAAAGCCCGAGATCGATCAAGGCGTTGCCATCGACCCGAAGGCGGTGCAGTATGCTGCCAACGTCCAGTTCTGCCAGTTGCAAAGCAAGGATGGTTTTTCGATCGACGAGGTGAAGGAACTTGTGCGGCTGTGTGGGGAACCAGGCGTCTGTCCGGTGGTCCTGTTTTGTCACGATGACGACGCCGAGAATTTTCGCGGGGCCGCCAAGCTAGAGAATCTGTTGCAGGACCAGCATGGGATCAATCAGCCAAGCGGTCGTGGTGAAGGACCAAACCAAGCGATTCCGATTT
>JBJSWM010000370.1:0-3916 GCA_046085865.1 Pirellulaceae bacterium | reverse complement strand
CCCATCTTAGTGCAGCCAACATCTGGCGATGTAGGCTAACGAAATGCCATGAGCCTTACTTCAGGTAGTAGCCGCAGCTCAAGCGGTGGAGATTGACGGAGGACTCTTGAAATGCATTTTGACAGCCTCATTCGATATCCACTGCTTGGATGGTCGATCTTTCTTCTGGCATGGTTTGGCCTATGCCATCCGGTGCCCACCTACGGACAGCAGTGGGATTCGCTGCCGGGTCGAGTGAAGGTGACACAAGTCGATGCGCCGGTGATCCATTACGCGACATTCCAAAGCCACAATCAGAAAGTGGTGGAAGCGGCCGGCCTGATTTTTATGTCTCACGTGCGTTCCCGAAATGAAGCCTACACAGACCAGAGCTGGCGACTTTCGGTCAGTCGGAATGGCGGTGCTGATTTCGTGACGATTGCCGAGCATTCGGGGGCGACCAATCCCCCAATTCTTGAATGCGATTCCAGTGGCAACGTCTACCTTTTCCGAGTCGATTTTTTGAGTGGCGATGCCTTTCTCGATCGATGGGAAGCAAACCAGCTTCGGTCTTTCGTCGATCATCCGGAACAGCCTCGCCCCATGCCGAAGACGACGCGCATTCCCGGTGGCGCCGCTGGGAAGTATGCCGCGATGATCGATCGACAGCGAGAACGACTCTATTTCTTCTCCCACAACAACACCTTCCATCGCATGAAACTGGATGGCACTCTGCTGGATTCCCGCGTCCTTTTGGCTCAAGGTCCTAATGGACTGCTGCAGTACCCGCTCCTGTCGCTGAACCCACTAGGCCAACTTCACCTCGCATGGACCACGCAGAAGCATGGACAGTACATGTACCGAGATATCCACCACATGTTCTCAGACGATGGAGGCGAGAGTTTTTATTCTTGGCAGCCGTCAGGTGAACCGGACAGCATTCGGATGGAACTACCGGTCATTGCCGATGACACGGGGCCGGCGCTTCGCATCACCTTGGATGATGAATTCGAAGTGCACACCTGGTTGGCCAGTGGATTGGCAACCCACACGCACTGGCATGGCTTCTATCAGGCACAGACAGTGCCACCCCGGCAGCACTACGTTCGCTACGATTTGAAGACAGGTAAGAAGCAGATCGATCAGTATCCCAAAGTTAGCGGAAAATGGCTGAGTCTCAGCGGCTTGGACGGATTCTTGACCTGCGACCCTTCCGATCCCAATCGCCTGTTCCTAGTCGGCAACGATTCCGGGCATCTCGCCTGCCTCGTCAGCGACGATGCGGGGCAATCCTGGCGGGATTACGCGAGATCCGAACAGTCTTTTGGACTTTACTCTATCGGTGGCTATCGCCAAGTCACCGCCGACGGCGCCATCATCGGCTCCTTTACCGATCAAAAGCCACCGGACGCCGTCACCGATCAGAAATCGACCGTCTACTTCTTTCGCATCGCGGCAAACAAAGCTGCCCGATGACGGTCCGATGACAGCCCGCCGTAACCAAGCGTGATGCAGGATCAATCGCAGGAACTCTGGCAGGTGGTTCGTAGCCCCAGGCGACATCCATAGCGAGGGTGCACCCCGATGCCATCGATTCCAAGCACTTCAGGTAGCGTGATTCCAGAGGTGTTGGGCTAGTCCCTATTTTCCTTCGTGTTCGATCGGCAGGAACTGATAGGAATTCTCGAAGATCGATCGATCGACGATCCAAATGTCGGTTGGATCGGCAAGTCTTCTTACCACGTAGTCCCCCGACTTCCCATCCAACCGTCCCCAACTGGCCACAACGAAAAACGGCTTGTCCATCTGCATCGCTTCCACCGGAGGACCATCGGGCCGTGGGTCATAGCGTTCGAATCCATCGTTACCGACCTGACCACTGGCCGTATAGCCTCCCAAAAGAGACTTTTCCGATTGTGGCCAAAACTCTCCCTCAATCCCTCGACAAAGATAATCGCCAGGCTTGGCCGTTTGCTTGCCCTCGAGGGAGACTACGTCCTCCGCTTGGCTGACACGCCTAGCCCACAACGGGCGGTTCTTTTTCGCACGCCGGAGTTGCACTGCAAGTTCGGGCAGTAAATGGCCATTTGGATTCAGATGCACAGTTTCTTCTCCTCCTGTTAGCGAAATTTGGTTTTAGCCAATCTTCTGCGATTCAGTTTATCCTCTCCGAAGGCGTGGCCCCAAAGATCTTCGAGGGGTTCGGAAAAGAATGGAAGAACTGCGGTGCAGTGGAGTTTGGATCCATTGTAGCATTGGCTACAATCGCGCGGAATGGTTGACGCATGGAGTCGATAGCGATTGCTGTCGATCCCAGCGACAACCAAGGCTGCGAATGGTTGCGATAAAAGAGTGCGAACTTCACCTGGCTTTACGGCGAAAGCCCGTCGGTGGCTCTCTACCCGCAATTCGATCCGAAGGGCGTCGATCATGGTACTAACCGAATGCATCTCGTGGAGCCGAATGGGCTCGGGTGGCGACCAAGAGCGGTGCCGAATCACAGATGGCTGGGGGGTACGTCCAGCGACGGAGTGTTGTTAGACAGAGCAAACTCAAGAATTTGACGAGTCGCCGCAATGATCCTAGCGAGGAATCTTTTGGCGGAGCACCGATGGGTTTTGCGCTCCCAAAGCGATTTATGCCCATCCAAATACGGGGCGAAAAAATGGGCGGTATTGGACTCGAACCAACGACCTCCACGATGTCAACGTGGCGCTCTAACCAACTGAGCTAACCGCCCGGGCAGGATCCGAGAGATCGGAATCGCTGATGAGGTTCTTCATCGGTCGGATCGAATCGGCTTCTAAACCCCGACGTCCCAGGTGCGTTAGTGTCGACGTGAACCGCCCAATCGTCAAGTGGTCCCGCCATCCCGTCGACCGCGGGAATTGCGAAATTCTTGAGGTTTGAGCGAAAAATTCCACCTTCCGTGTTGACCCACACTCCCCATCTGCTCGATAATTTCGGAACAACCGTTTTATGAGGCGCGGTGGACCGGCTGTGGCCGCCGGGGGAGATCGGTCTCCCACCTCCATCCGTGGCGTTACCTCGTTTGTGTTCATTCAGGAAAGGGCAAAGCAATCGACCGCAGTACGACTCAACCGCCGGCGAATCGTGTCAACAATCAGATTCGTATCTCCCCGATTCGCGTCATCGGTCCCGATGGAGCGCAGCTTGGGATCATCTCGACCGACGAAGCACTCAACCGCGCACGAGACGTGGGCTTGGACTTGGTGGAAGTGGCTCCTAACGAAAAGCCACCCGTGTGCCGAATCATGGACTTCGGCAAGTTCAAGTACGAAAAGAACAAGAAGAAACACAGCAGCAACCACGCTCACCAGACCAAAACGAAGGAAATTCGCCTTCGCCCGAAGACTGGCGAGCACGACATCGACTTCAAAGTCAAACAAGCGAAGGGCTTCCTGCAGCACAAAGATAAAGTGCAGATCTCAGTCCTCTTCCGTGGTCGTGAGTTGGCCCACATTGAAGAAGGAGCCAAGGTCATGGAGGCGGTGATCGCCGAGCTGGCCGAGGTGGGGAAAGTCGAAGCACCGCCCCAGCAGAACGGAAAGCGAATGATCGCTACCATGGCGCCGAAGTAATCGGATTGTCGAGCTTACGACAGGGAAGCAACCAGCAGCAGCCGGCGTCCACATCAGACGTCGGCTGTCTTCTTTTTGTGAGGATGCGTCTCTTGGCAAGAAGCGACAACGCATTCCAGGACTCAAATCGCTGACCGCTGGCGTCCGCCGCCTTAGCCCTCTAAAGACGCGATCAACCGCTCGAACAAAGCCAATGGCGGTGAACGCAATCGAAGGTCTGTAAGAAGATTCCGTAAGTCAGTGGGGCGTGTTCCACAAACCGCGACACTACGATGCCATGCTGGAATCCCCGCCCGATTTTCCCGTAGCGACGTCAGCGGGGGCGGCTCTTTTCG
>JBJSWM010000369.1:0-1731 GCA_046085865.1 Pirellulaceae bacterium | reverse complement strand
CTACCATGCACGCGTGGCGGAGGCGAGGGCGACTGGCAAGTACGAAATGGTCAATCAGAAGGCCAGATTAGACCGTCGGAAGCTGCGAGTCACATCGAAATACACGAAGTTACGCGAAGGGACCCAAGGCGGAAGGGGATTTGAACAAGTTCTCAATTTCAGCCGGGATTTTCAGTTCACTACTTTCTTGGAGCAGGCCATCCATGTAGCGCAAGCGGTCTGCCGTCTGGTGACTCGCAAAGAGGCTGGTGTTGTTAGTTATGGGACAGGCTTTCTAGTTACTCCCCAGCTTCTTTTGACCAACCATCACGTGTTGCCGAGCCGCAAGGAAGCCTCGGCCACACGTGCGGAATTTGGCTATCAGTTGGATCGAGATGGGAATCCACATCCACGGATTCGCCGTATCGAACTGGATCCCGATAGGTTTTTCTTTAGTAGCAAGCGGCTTGATTTTGCTCTGGTAGCCCTCCAACTGGAATCCCAGCTCGATCAGTTGCCTGCGGTCTGGTGTCCGATGATCAAGGAATTGGGGAAAATCGTCATCCTGGAACACGTCAACATCATTCAGCATCCCCTTGGGAGGGAGAAGCAGGTCGTCATTCGCGAGAATCGAGTGATCGATAGTTTCGACTGGAAAGGAGCGGTCCTGCATTACGAGGCGGATACCGAGCGAGGGTCTTCTGGATCTCCGGTCTTCAATGATCAGTGGGAGGTGGTCGCGGTGCACCACGCCAGTGTGCCCAATACCGATTCACGTGGTCGCTGGCTGAAGGTGGATGGCGGTATCTGGAAAAAGGAAACCGATGATCCACGTTTGGTTCATTGGGTAGCCAATGAAGGAGTGCGCACTTCGAAGATCGTTCAGGAGGTGGAACGATTGAAGGTCGACGGGGAGGCAAAGAGACTTTGGTCTGAATTTTTGGAAGCGAAAGCGCCTACACTAAGTCCCAGCGTATGGAACAACGATGCAATTCCAGACCCTCAATTCGCCTTCTCGCAGCACTCGGGACCCCAGGTACCTCCAGCCACGACGGCGGGGCGGGCGGACTTGCCTGGGATAAGCTCTGGTAGATCGGGTTCCTCCTTGTCCATTCCCATCCGGATTTCTGTGGAGATCGGATCTCCTGAAGGACGGGCCGCCACGACCCCTGGTGGAGTAGTGACCCCAACTGTGGGAGATGCACAAGAGGATCGGTCGAAGAAGTGGATCGGCAGAGTACAAGACGCCGATTCCTCAGGTGAGTCGGAGTCGATGGAACGCAGTGGCTATGACCCGATGTTTCTCGGGATGGAAGTGCCATTTCCTCTTTTGACGGTCGCTACCAGATCCAAAGCCTTTGCCTTCCAGGAAATCGTGGGGAACGCGAAGTACTTGATTCCATATCATCACTTCAGCATCCTTTTTCACAAGGCCCGGCGCGTCGCATTTGTGGCTGGAGTGAACTACGATCCGACCGCCCCCGTTCATCTGCTCCGCGATGACGGACGGGAAGACTGGAGGTACGACCGTCGATTGAAGCCAGCGGAGGAATTGCAGGCAGGGGAGTTTCTTTATGACGATAACCCGCTGGACAAAGGCCATTTAGTCCGTAGGACGGATGCCGCCTGGGGGGCCACCCCGCAGGAAGCTCGAAGCGCAGGTGACGACACATTTTTTTTCACCAATTGTGTCCCTCAGCATGAAATCACCAATCGCGGACAAACCCAAAAAGCACCTGCTGGCTTGGTGCT
>JBJSWM010000368.1:0-832 GCA_046085865.1 Pirellulaceae bacterium | reverse complement strand
CTCAGAAAAAAGGAAGCAGATTTCCGCGAGTATGGGACGGAGGCGGCGATGGTGCGTCATTCGATCGTAGGCCTTCTGATGATCTTGCTGCTTCCGGCCGCAGGGGGATTGGGACAACAGGCAAAACTTCAAGAGCCGCTGGAGTTCTCCGAGTCGTCGATCGATTTGGAGGAAGCGGTTGGTTCGCCAATTCTGCCTCAAGCTGCCGATCGTGGTCCGATGGCCGGTCCGGGCCTGTCCCTGACTCAGTCGCAACCAGAACCGTTCTACAATCTGCTGTCGGCACCCGAAGAGCCCCAAGGAGGCGCGTTCATTCGCGTGCAATCCTCATCGCCCGACGTGGGGCTGCTGATTTACGGGCGAATTGCCATCGACACGGTGACTTCCAATGGGAGATTGCTGGCACCCTATGGCTACATCTTCCTGGGGCCTCGCTTCGAGGAAAGCCAGTGGACCAATGTGATCAGCGCTCGGCAAAGCTCCCTTGGTTTCCTCTTCACAGGTCCCGATTTCGGTGACTATCGATCGCTGGCTCGCTTTGAAACCTACTTCCTTTCGTCGGTTGTCGATGCCAACGTCTATGGTCTGGCGCAATATTTTCTTTATGCCAAGCTGATCAGTGACGATGGAGCATTCACCGGAGGGGTGACGACAGCGCTGGTCAATCCGCTTGTCCCCAGCGTTCTGAATCCAGCTGCGGGATCGAACTTTGGAAACCTTGGTTTCATGCGACCGCAGCTCCGATGGGAGCGGTTTCTGCAGATCAGCCCCACACTGCGATGGACACCCCAATTTGCTTTGTCGTCTCCGGTTGGTACCGATTTCTTTCAGC
>JBJSWM010000367.1:0-922 GCA_046085865.1 Pirellulaceae bacterium | reverse complement strand
GATAGGTTTCGCGATGGGCGTTTTCCGGTAGCCAGACGTAGGAGGCGCTGTTGATTTGGAAGTAGGAGATCCCCTGCAGTTGGATCGCGTAGTCTTGGTGAAAATGTCCTGAAAAGACACCGGCGATCGACCCTGGGCGATCCTTCTGTGCCTGTTCGAGTAGGGCACGGACCTGGGATCGATTCTCGATCCCGTTGGGGTCGTCGACAGGATGGTGCAGGAAGATCAGCGACGGCCGATCGGCTTGGGCCAGTTGCGTTTGGAGCCATCGCTGCTGGTCTTCGGCGATCCATTTCTTGTACCCTTTGGCGGTGCCGCCGGGGTCGTTTGTGTCCAGCACGATTCCCAGGCAGGGGCCTGCGTCGAACGTGTGGTAGCGGCTGGGCATGCCATAGAACTCCACCGTCTGTTCGCGGCGATACCCGCCATCCATGTCATGGTTTCCCAGGACATGGAATTTTGGACGTGGGTAGCTATTCCAAAGGTCGATCAATGGCTGGTTGCGTGGGTGTGGCTGGCAAAAGTCACCCAGTTGGATCACCAAATCCACATCGGCAGTGACTGCAGCGTCCAGAAACTGTTTCAATCGCTCTGGCGCGTCATGCATCACGTCCTGATGCAGGTCGGTCAGGATCGCCAATCGCAGTGGTCGGCTAGGCACTCGTGCCGATGCGGGAAGGCAGGGCAAGGCAGCAAGGGAAGCGAGCACTCTTCGGCGTGTTGCGACGGGATGAAGACGATCCAACATGATGAGTGTGCCTCCACGATTCACAAAGAATGATCGACGCCGTCAGGAGAGCGAATCGCTCTGGTACAACTTTTTCCCAATCAAGGCATATCGCTCAGTAGCGCGACGGCTGCTAGTGCCAAGCCGATTCCGGCCATTCTCGCAGCGTCAGTTTTTCGCCAAAAAAGAAATAAC
>JBJSWM010000366.1:0-13474 GCA_046085865.1 Pirellulaceae bacterium | reverse complement strand
GTTTGGGTCGGGTGGTCTAGAGCCACTTGAAAGAGGCGATGCTGCGATGGAGTCGCGGTTGATTCCATGCGGAACGGCGGAAGCCATTCGATTCTTTTTTTGCGCGGCTCAGCCAAGGGCTCACGCGACTCCACCACTCGTCATCGCCTGCCTGCCGGGACGGCGGAAGCCGACGGGAGTTCCTTCAGGGCCGATTGCATTCCAGGTCAAACGAATTCGGTTGGCACCGGCTGGTGGCCTCAACTGCTTTGGACCTGTGCATGACTCAGTCGAATCAGGCTGATCAGTTCATCGTTGGAGAGTTTTCCAGCGCGATCGGATCCTTCCAGCACCCCGCTGATCAGCGTTCGCTTGTCCTCATGAAGGGCCAGGATCTGTTCTTCGATCGTATCTTTGGCGACCAGTCGATAGACGGTGACGGCACGCTGCTGTCCGATGCGATGAGCCCGGTCGGTCGCCTGATCTTCGACCGCTGGATTCCACCAGGGGTCTAGGTGCAGGACGTAGTCGGCTGCCGTCAGATTCAGCCCGGTACCGCCCGCTTTCAGGGAGATCAGGAAGAGATCGCCGGAGCCCTCTTGAAACTGATCGACCGCTTTCTGTCGGTCTGGGATGGGGGTGGAGCCATCGAGGTACTGGTAGGAGATGCCGCGTTGATCGAGCGATTTGCGGATGAGCGAAAGATGCTGGACGAATTGGCTGAAGACCAATGCGCGATGATCGCCTTCCCGCAGTTCGTCGACGATCTCCAGGAACATCTGCAGTTTGGCGGAATCCCCCTGCCACTGGGCATCGACCAGTTTGGGATGGCAAGCGAGTTGCCGGAGTTTGGTGAGCCATGCCAGGACGCGGATTCGCTTTTGTTGGGGATTGGGTCCTTCGTCGTTGCCTAGATCGGCCAGAGCGGCCAAGCGGGTGGCATCGTACTTCAGCCGTTCTTCGTCGGATAGTTCCGTGTAGCGGATCACTTCGGTGCGAGGTGGCAGTTCGCTGAGCACTTCCTGTTTGGTGCGTCGGAGGATGAAGGGTCGGACGACCCGTGCCAGCGACTGAAGTCTTTCCGCGTCCCGGTCCCTCTCAATCGGTTCGGCAAACACCTTGCGAAACCGTTCCCATGATCCCAGTAGTCCCGGGCAAATCGTCCTCTGAAGGCTCCAGAGTTCCCCGAGATGATTTTCCAGCGGGGTACCGGAGAGCGCTAGGCTCCACTGGGCCTGCAGGGATCGGACGGCTCGAGAGGTCTTCGTCTGGAAGTTCTTGATGAACTGGGCTTCATCGAGGACCAGCACATTCCAACTGCGCGAGGTGAACAGGTGGATATCCCGTTGCAGTAGTTGGTAGCTGGTGATGACCAGATCTCCTGGGCCGGCCGAATCGATCAGCGATTTGCGGTCGTGTTCTCGATAGAGTTTGGGCTGGAGGGTCGGCGCGAATCGCTGGGTTTCTCGTTGCCAGTTGACTCCGACGCTGGTTGGGGCGACCACCAGCGAGGGGCCATCTTCCTGACGCATCACGAGGGCTCCCAGAGCCTGGACCGTTTTGCCCAGCCCCATGTCATCGGCTAGGCAGGCACCGACGCCCAGGTGGCTGAGCCGTGCCAGCCACTGGAAGCCCAATTTTTGATAATCGCGCAGCGTCGCATCCAGTTGCTGAGGGACCTGTGGCTGCAGTTGCCGAATCGTATGGAGCCGCTCGATCGCCTGCTTCCACATATCGTCGCTTTCGTAGTCGATGTCATCGCCCAGCGCTTCTTCCAGCACCGGGACCGCAACCCTCGGGACCTGCAGAGCCCCGGAGTCGCTGTGGGAAAGATCGAGCATCGCGATCAGTCGTTGCCGCAACGCTGGTTCGATGCTGGCGAATTGTCCCTCGCCCACCGCGATGTACCTTCGACCGGCTCGCAGCGCCGCCAGGAGTTGATCGAGCGGGATGTCGATGCCTGCGATGGCGGCCGAACCTTCGACGCCGAACCAGTCGCGATGACCGGCAAGGCGGACTTTCAATCGCTGCGGGGTGATCTCCCCCACCAAGCGAAACTGTTGATTCTCTTGCGGCCAGCAGACCGCTGGAGCTTGGTCCCCCAATTGTTCGAGCGTCTCGATCAGATGCATGGCGGCGTCGTCATTTTCTGCAAGCCACGTGAAGGGGCCCTGGGATGTCAGTCGATCCAAGCCGGTTCGCGAGACGATCTGCTGAGCCATTTCCTCTTCGGCCATAAGATCTCGCACCAGCTGGAATCTTCCCGCCGGCGTGTTGACTCGTAGCACCTTCGGGTCCTGACCTGGAATCGGCGGCTCCCCCACACCATCGCACGCGATGCGCAGTCGAGCCTCCAGGCCGCCGCCAAAACTGGCGGGGGCTAGGTGCAGTTCGATCTGAGGCGCCAGCGGTTGCTCAGGGCCTGCCAGCACCTCTGGCAGTTCCAGATGCAGTGGGCGAAGTGCCGCACTGGTCATCACCGTCGCCATCCGGTCGGCTAGCTCATGATCCAGCGCCACGCGTCGACGCTTGGCCGCGCGGAATTCCCGCATCAACGCAATCATCGCTCCACTCAATTCGGTCATCACCACCAATCCCAGTTCGGGGCGCACCAGAAGCCCCAGGGAAAGGTTGGGAGCAATTGGAAAGACGGCCAGTGGCTGCGCTTCGAGATCGATTGGCATCGTTCCCAGGTAGACACCAGGAAGGAAATGATCCTCCTCGGGATCTAGCCGCACGACGAACGGCAGCTGTTCGATCCGCAGCGGCTGAGGCTCTTCCCCTTCGAATGCGGCATTGGGATGCTTCATCAGCAGGTGCAGCGTCTCGCGAACCACCAGTCCACTATTCAGTTCGCTCGATTTCTTGGCGACATCGGCCTGGTGGATCGCCATCAGAAGGCGATCGCTGGGATGGGACCATTCGGGATCGATCTGGATCTCCGAAAAATCGTAGATTCGCTTTCCTTTGGTCCAACCGCCGCGCTTGCGGAACTGCTGGAGATAGGGAATCACCTGCAGGGTGCCCATCATCGAGCGATGGGGGCTGTGGTAATTCAGACGCCACTGGATTCGTTCGGGAGCCTCTGCTGCGCTCGAACCAGCTGGGATCTTGGTCAACGCTTCGATCAGCTGCTCGGCAGCGGCTGAACCGTCGGCGACTAGTCCCTGCAGGAACTTCCAGGCTCCCTCGGGAGGTTGAGCCGCCAACTTCTGCCTCAGCCAGGTCACCGCCGCAGCCACATGGGCGCAAGGTTCGATCGAAGCTTCTCCACAGCTGCACCGAAATCCCATCTCTCCAAAGTGAGATGGCGTCTGATGCCATTGCGATGGGGTTGCCGTTGCCGCAGCCTGGACCATGGCCACCAACAGGGTCTGGAAGGGAGGTCCATCTCCCATCGGGTTCAGGTAATCGAATTCCCAGCACCATCGTTCGGAATTGCGGTCCAACCGTGGACTGTCGGACATCTTGCAGTAACGAGCCAGCAGGAGGCGGTTGCTTCGTATCTTCCGCTCCACCTTCCCCAGCGACTCCAGAATCGACAATACGATGCTTTGGACTTCATTCGGTGACTCATGCACGGATGGCGATCCCCAGGGACCTTTGGAATTCGGCGAGGCACGTTCTAGGCGAGCAGGTAATCCCCGCCGGGGGTTCGGTTCAGCCGCCAAGCGACCATGGTCAGACAAGACCGCAAACCGAACCCTCCAGTGTGATCGATCCGGGGGCAGATCGGCAAGTGGTCGCAGACTCCTGCGGCAAAGCTACCTGCCGCCAAATGCCTCCAGATCCTCGGTTTGGATCGCTGGATTCTTTCCAAGTTCTTTCCCCCCTTGCTGTCGATTGCACGATTCGATCGATCTCCTGGACCCCTTCTCCGGCAGGATGGAGCTACCCTGGAGTTCTGCCCCGTTGCTGACCGGATCCCATCCTGCTCAGTTCGCCGTTGCGGACGACTCGGTTGCTAGCGATCGAACGGGTTGCGTGTAGGAAATCCCTATGGCATCCCTTCGCCAATTCCTCACCTAGCAGCGCGTTGACCAAAAACGGAAGGATACAAACAGATGAAGGATCGAGCATGAGCACCGCTTCGCTGAGCGGGAGCGGGAGGACGAAAAAATCGAGAACCAAACGATGCACCAAAGTGGCGGATTGGCGGCACTCGTTGGGGTGATTTTTTTGCCGACCACTCGGTGATGGTTGCCGAGGATGACGACAGGACCAAGCACCTTGAGCACCTGGATCGTGGGACCGCTGCAGGGATTCCAGCTTGCCCTCTACGTCAGGAATTCACGGTGATTCCCGGGAGTCGGCGCAGCCAGAGTCGTTCCCCACGGCCGCCGACGGCCAGATCGCCGATCTGTCGAAACGCCCAGCGGGTGCGAGGCCAAGCGGAGTGGAAAGGCTGTTGGCTGTTGAATTCCTCTTCGCGAACCTCCGCGGGATCATCTGCTGGGCTGCTGGTCGCTGGGGAGGCGGTTGGCGTTGAGGCAGATTTTTTTCCGAATCGAAGGAGGACGTCATCGAGGTGGTTCCAAAGGAGGGGTAGGAAGCTGAGTTCCAGGAGCTGCTCGTCGCTCCAGAGGGCGCCATCGGCCCGCGTGGAACTGGAGGGTTGGGATGCATCCAGCGAGACGATCGATCCCCTTCGCATGCCGCGCGCCCATCCCCCTTCGCAAGGGCTCAGCAAAACAATGGTCCCCGCAATCATCTGGTGGGCGCCATCCTCAGCGGCTTGGCCAGCCACCGCCACCACACCTCGGCGCATCCGCAGCAGCGCCTCGGCACCCAGGGAGCCACCGACCAGCAGGGTGCCACCGCGCATCCCGCCTCGCTCGCCAGGCAAGGGGGCTCCCACTCTTCGTCCGGCGTTGCCCGCGATGAGAATCTCCCCACCGCGCATATCGGTCGCGGCGTCATCGGCGACCGATCCGGTCACTTCGATCTGTCCGCCTCGCATCGACTGGCCAACCCCGTGACCTGCATTTCCCAGGATCTGCAGTCGACCGCTGGTCATCGATCCGCCGAGTCGATCGATGCCGGAGCAATCGCCATCGAAGAGAATCGTCGCTTCGTCGGCTAGCGGCGAGACGTCGAAGAGCTCCGAGAGACGGACGCGTCGCAGGCCCAGAGGGAGCGAGATCGACAGGATTTCCGAAAGGCTTTTTGGCAGCAGCTTTTCGGGGATCAGGTCGGACGCATCCAGCCGTTCCTCGAACGCTTCTCGCGGTGTCAATCGCCAGCCACTCATCGCTTGCCTCCCATCACTTCCAGCAGATGGAAGTGGTGCTTCCCTAGCTGTCCACCGTAATTGCCCGCTGTGATCCGGCGAACGCCGCACGACGGGCCGATCTCGCAGGCAGCGAGGATTCCCACTCGCATGGCATCGGCGATGGTTTCGGGTCGCAGCGCATCGATGACCAGTTCCAAGGCCGCTCCACAGCCATCTTCGAGTTCGGTTGGTCGCAGATGCTTGAGCGTGGGGCAGTATTTCGAGTTGGTGGAAGCGGAGAGGCTGCGGTACTTGGAGCCGACTTTGGAGCCGCTACGGGCGACGCCACCGGGGAACGGGATGATGCATTCGGGGATCCGCCGGATCGCACGAACGGCGGCATCTGAGGCGTGGAGCGCACCGTGTATGGTCTCGGCGAGGATCAGGAAATTGCCCCCGCCCACCGCGCTGACGCGAGCGACCGATTCCTCGCAGACGAACTCACCATCCATCACCGGGATGCGCCAAAATCGCCGGTCGCCGAAGGTTTTGGAGATTTGGTCTCCATCGCCGAAATACCGAAGCTTCGATCCCATCGCGATGCGTTTAGAACCCTGTATGCCAGCGAAGGCTGACGTGCTGGGGCAGGTCAAGACGCACTGCCCAACCCTTCGCACCAGCTGCTTCTCCAGCTCGCTCCCCGACATACTGAACAGCAGCACCGCCACTCCGGGACGTCCATCGGGCGACTGGGATTCCTCAATCTCCTTTTCAATCCCTGCTTCCACCCCACAGCCGATCACGCTGGTGGCAAATCCCGTCATCGCCTCGGCGGCTCGCATCGCCCACTGCGGTTCAGCCGCGGTGATGAGGATCCGCGTGGCGGTCATATCGAATGCTTCGGCAAACGTCGGTTCAATCGGAATTCCATGGATTCGCATGGCGTCATTGTCCTTCTCTCTGGAACTCCCGGCTATACCGGTTCGACCTCACAAAGTGCTGTGGTCGTCGATCCGCTTAGTCAGTTGGCTTTGCGGTCCTGTCGCTCTCTTGCATGGGCCGCCGAAGATCCTTTTGTGGCGCTTGGCGAAGTCGGGAGTGGCTCCCAGCGATTCGATCGCATCTCCTGAAGTTCGTCCTCTGAGATCCGCTCTGAGGCGCTAGTGCGATGGTAGATTTCTTGCCATCGCGATTCCCAGGAGGGAAGGGGGGGAGCGACCCGCTTGGGTGACGCGACCAGGGGCTGGGTGGCTGGCGTGTCGCTGGTGCCGGGAGGAGGGATGGTGCCACGGTCGTAGACGATCTGTCCGCGGCGGAAGACCCAACGCGCTTCGCGATAGGTTTCTTCTGCGTTCGATCCGATCGGGTAGACCGCCACATCGGCCAGCGCGCCGGGTCGCAGGCTGCCGCGATCGGTCAGCCCCAGTGCCATCGCCGGTCCCCAGCGTGTGGAAGCGGCTAGGTCGGTGTCGCTGAAGACCCGTGTTAGCTGCATCAGTTCGCTTTGCCGCTGCACTTCCGGATGCAGTGTCCGGAATGCCGCTTCCCGGAAATCGAGATCGGTGAGCAGCCGCATCAGATGTGGGTAGGTGGTGAAGGGAGCTCCATTGGGATGATCGGTCGTGAGAAAAACACGACTGGGGTCCGGCATCCGCAAAAACAGTTCCAGCCCCACCGTCCATTGCAGTCCATGCACAAACGAGGGGTGGCGGTAGCGAAAGGGAAGAACGCCACAGCCCCCCTGCAGTTCCTGACGCTGAAGGATGGTCTTTCTGGGTGAAGCCAAGTCACGATGGTGGGCTTGATGCGCCAGGTCGCCTGAGAGCGTCACGGTCTGGCCAAATAGCACCTGCCCAACATCGATTGTCACCATCGGATTGGCCTGCAGCGCATCGACCAGACGGTCCGCTGCGGAAGAGAAGTTCATCGGCCCCTCTTTGCCATAGGCGTGAAACTGCACGTGGGCTAGATGAAGCCTTTTGCCTTCCAGTGCGGCAATCGTTGCCAAGGTGGTTTCGATGTTTCCGGGGACTCCCAGTTGGTTGCAGTGCAAATGCAGAGGGTGGGGCAGGCCCAGTCGATCGACGGCGCTGGCCAGCGCGACCAGGATCGTGCGCCCGGTGACTCCGTAGCGAGGGTGAGGGGTATCCAGCGACGTCGATCCCTGCCCCTCCTTCCATGCGCTGACACCTCCGGGGTTGACCACCTTGACTCCATAGCACTGGTGCGCTGCGACCATCCACGCGACGTAGTCATCAACCCATTGCTGGCTGCATCCTCCCGCCAGTTGTTCCAGCAGCAGCGTCTCGTTCCCCAGCACCAGATATCCACCGGTATCCAGATGAGGCAGATCGGACAGTTCGAGGTGAGTCTGTCGGGCGCTGCAGGGTGCCACCGCAGGTTCCATCGCGACTCCGTAACCCATCTCCAAGTAGCGCCGGCCGGTCTCCCAAGCAGGCGGCACCGGACTTGTCAGTCGGTGATGGCCCGCCGAATCTTTCCACCACGCCCCCGATCCGCTCCATCGCGCCGATTCCGGAAGCAGCCATCGAGCCAGGTTGACCTTGCCGCCGCCGACGTGGGTGTGCAGATCGATTCCAGAGGCCATCACCAAGCAACCCCTGGCGTCGATCCCTGTGCAGGGGGGGCCTTCCGGTGGAGCCGTTGCGATGCGATCGGAACAGAAGTAGAGGTCCGCTGCGATCGGCTGGGGCCATTGGGAGGGATCGCAAAGCAATCCTCCGCGAATCACCCGCCATCGATCTCCACTCATACCTCTCTCTCCCTCAAGACCCCAATCGCTCGATTTCCATCTGCAGGCTCTTCCAGAAAGCGATGGCACCTCGTCCAGGTGTTTTTCCTAGGGCCGTGAACATTCGATTCGCCTCCCACGACGTTTTACCCTAAAGGATCCCAGGGCTGGCGGCCATAGCGATCCCATCGAAGAGGCCGCAGTCGATTCGACCGCTACACGAAAATCAGCCCGGTGGGACCGTCCGGCGGCAGGCTTCATTGGAAAATGGCATCGCAGGGAAGAGGGGTAGCGACAAGTTGCCTGAGCCCGTGGCATTCGGGCGGGGGATGGGGGTGGCGTTGAGCGATTTTCGGAAGATGGTTACGATTGGTTGCGTTAGGAATGTTCGTTTTGCCCCGAAAAATGTCTCGCATGAGGAACAATGCCCGTGGCTATTCGCGTCGCCATCAATGGATTCGGTCGTATTGGTCGACTCACCTTTCGCAATCTGATGAAGCGGTCCAACGAATTTGAAGTGGTCGCGATCAACGATCTGACCGACAACCAAATGCTCGCCACGTTGCTGAAGTACGATAGCGTCCATGGTCGCTACGACGGAACGGTGACCGCTGACGCCACCCACCTGACGGTCGACGGGAAGAAGATTCTGGCGTTGTCCGAGCGGGATCCGGCCAACCTGCCTTGGGGCCAGGAAAAGGTCGATGTGGTGATCGAGAGCACCGGGATTTTCGTCGGCCGTGCAGCCAATGGAAAAGCGGGCTATGACACCCACCTCCATGCTGGTGCCAAGCGAGTGGTCTTGAGCGCTCCGGCCAAGGATGGTGCGGATCTGACGGTGGTGCTGGGAGTCAACGACGACAATCTATCGGCCAACCATCTCTGCATCTCCAACGCCAGTTGCACCACCAACTGCTTGGCACCGGTCGCCAAGGTGCTACACGACACCTTTGGCATCGAAAGTGGTCTGATGACGACCGTTCATGCCTACACCAACGATCAGAACGTTCAGGATCTGCCTCACAAAGACCCCTACCGAGCCCGTGCGGCGGCGGTCAACATCATCCCGACCACCACCGGTGCCGCTTCGGCAGTCGGTCTGGTGATTCCCGAGCTGAAAGGGAAGCTGACCGGGATCGCTCTGCGTGTGCCGGTGGCCACCGGCAGCGTGGTCGACCTGACCGCCAATCTTCGCCGCGAAACCACCGTCAAGGAAATCAACGACGCGGTGCGAGCGGCTGCCGAGGGGAGGATGAAGGGGATCCTCAGCTACACCGAAGATCCGATTGTCAGTAGCGACATCATCGACGATTCCCACAGTTCGATCTTCGCAGCCGACTTCACCCAAGTCCTTGGTGATCAAGGGAAGTTGGTCAAGATTGTCAGCTGGTACGACAACGAATGGGGCTACAGCTGCCGCACCGCTGACCTGTGCGCTCGTCTGGCCAAGTTCCTTTGATCTCGATTGTCCGTCATCGTCTGGCCGGTCGTCTCGCTGGCCGGACAGACGTGCCTTGGGCTTCGCGGGAGGCATCTTCCTTGCCTCCCGCCGGCGGTTGGACTTTAGCCCGCCATTCGTTGGTCGACTTGCGCGAATGTCGGCAGCTTTGCAAAGAGGGCGGCTTGCCGACTGGCTGCCTATCGGTCAGTCCAGGCAGTCACCTACGGTGACGATGAGCGTTTCGTCCCCAAGGTCAGCCGAGGGGACAATGCGCGTCACGGAAACCTTGTTGCGCTGCAGCGATTCAATCTCGCTGAGCAACAAGGTGAACGCTTGCTGGATTTCCAGAGCTGCCTGTTCTCCTAGGGCGCTGCGAAGCGACTTGCAAGTGTCTGGACTGAGCATTCGATCTAGCATGCTATGGAATTCCTTGTTGAAAAAAGCAGCGTCCAACGGCAGGTCGTTCATTCCACCGTGACGCTCTTGGCCAGATTGCGTGGTTTGTCGACATCGCATCCGCGGAGCATTGCGATTTTGTAGGCCAGCAACTGCAGGGGGATCACCGTGACGATCGGCTGCAGAAGGGGGTGGATCGATGGGATCTGAACGATGCGGTCTGCCAGTTGTTCCAATTGGCGATCGACAAAATCGGTGATAGCGATCACCGGCCCACCTCGCGCCTTGACCTCCTGAAGGTTGCTCATCACCTTGTCGTAGACGGGACCTTTGGAGAGGAGGAAGACGGAAGGGACGCTGGGTTCTACCAGAGCGATGGGACCATGTTTCATCTCGGCTGCAGGATATCCTTCGGCATGCAGGTAGCTGATCTCTTTGAGCTTGAGCGCCCCTTCGAGCGCGGTGGGGAACAGGCAGTGTCTTCCCAAGTACAAAACGGTGCTAGCGTCCTGATATTCCTCGGCGATCTGAAAGACCTGTTCTCGGGTTTCCAGCGCCTGCTGCACCGCTTCCGGCAGTCGTTCCAGCGCTTCGATCCACTCGATGCCTTGCTCAAAACTCAAGTGACGCATCCGTCCGAAATGCAGGCCAAGGAGAGCCAGAATCACCACCTGAGAGGTGAATGCCTTGGTGGATGCAACGCCAATCTCGGGTCCCGCGTGCAGGTAGACCCCACCGTCGGCTTCTCGCGAGATGCTGCTGCCGACGTGATTGCAGATCGCCAGGGACGGGTGCCCTTTCCGCTTCAATTCACGAATCGCAGCCAAGGTATCGGCCGTCTCCCCGCTCTGGCTGATCCCGAAGACCACCGTCTGCCGATCGACCGGAGGATTGCGATACCGCAATTCGCTGGCGTATTCCACTTCCACTGGAAGCCTCGCCAACTCCTCGATCATGTACTCGCCGATCAACGCCGCATGCCAACTGGTGCCGCATCCGGTGAGAATCAGCCGGTCGACCTGACGCAGCTGCATCGGTGTTAGGTTGAGCCCCCCGAGGACGCTGGTGGCATGGGTGCGGTCCAGGCGGCCTCGCAGCGCGTTGCGAATCGCTTCAGGTTGCTGAAAAATCTCCTTGAGCATGAAATTCGGGTAGCCATCCAGGCCCTGCTCCAGTTCCACCCCATCCAGGCTCTGGATGCTGGGGGAGATCGTTCCGTGGTCGCGATGGATCACCTGGATGGATCGTGCCGTGATGATGGCGATCTGGTGGTCGACCAGCGTGATGATGCGGTCGGTATGCCCCGCCAGCGGTGCTGTGTCGCTGGAAAGAAACAGTTCACCCCGCCCCAGTCCGATAACCAGTGGGCTACCTAGGCGAGCGGCCAGGAGGAAATCAGGGCGGTCCTTGAAAAGAACCGCCAACCCATAGGTCCCCCGCAACTGCTCCAACACCCCCTGCAGCAGACGTGCGTAGGCGCTGGGAGAAGCTTTCATCGGCTCTCGAAACTGGTCGTCCGACTCCAAGGCATACGCGATCAGATGGGCGATCACTTCGGTATCGGTCTGGGAGTCAAATCGAACCCCACGTGACTCCAGTGCATCTCGCAATTCCTGATAGTTTTCGATCACTCCGTTGTGAACGACCGCGACGGAGCCATCGCCACCGAAATGGGGATGGGCGTTTTCTCGGGTGGCTGGACCGTGGGTGGCCCACCGCGTGTGGCCAATCCCAAGCCCTCCTTCCAGACCTCCATCGGCAACAACGCGAGCCAACTGCTCGATTCGCCCCACCGATCGAACGCGTTCCAGCTTGCCGGCCGGGGAGAGGATGGCCACCCCCGAGCTGTCATAGCCTCGATACTCCAGCCTTCTTAAACCTTCCAGAAGGAAGGGGACGGCTGAACAGCTTCCGATGTAGCCGACGATTCCACACATCGCATGACTCCGATCGATCGACGACCCGCCCGGCAACTGGCCCGAGGCGCTGTTTCCTGCAGCAAGAAAAGTAGAGGCGGCTTTTGACGGTACTCGCCTCGGAAGGATTTTTCAAACCGCCCTGAGGAACGAGCCGTTCCTTGGATCGGGGGGATCGATCGCACAGGGAAGAGAGAACGGGGGATAGAAAGCCCCAAGCTGGGAGATCAAGGGTTGCGATTCCACCCTTCGAGGCCGCGCCCTTTGGAGAATCAAAATCGGAAATTCATCGAAAGTTCTTTCGATCCGCTACACCTCTCTTCCGGCAAACCAGCGAGCTTTCCATGGGGATCCCGGCTAGCCTGATAACGCACCTCCCATCACTCCACCAGGACTCGCTCCTCCCGCGTCACCTCATACAACGACTCGATCAAGGCGATATCGCACGGTCGCTGAGGGACTTGCCTTCGAGCGAACATGCGGGCTTGGGTGGCGATCATCACCGAGGAGGGAAGCGTGGCGACCTGTCCGAACAGCTTGGCGTAATTGGTAAAGCTAGGGACGTTGGTGGTGACAAAACCATACAGCGCGCTGCAGACGCCAACCCACTTGCCGGTGAAAATGCTGGTGTTGATGGCCGACTTGCTGTAATCGCCGATCATGCAGCCGAGGAACTGCATGCCGGTCGCAATTTTTTCCGCCGGATAATCGACCGAAATCAGGCCATAAGTGTTCTTGAGGTCGCTGGTGCAAGTGCCGGCCCCCAGGTTGACCCAGCTACCGACGTAGGAATGCCCGAGAAATCCGTGATGCTGTTTGTTGGTGTATGGTTCGATGATCGAGGCTTCGACTTCACCTCCAATTTTCGTCGTGTGCCCTGCCGCGACACCGTCCTTTAAGGAGGCATGTTCCAGCACACGGCACTTGCGACCCAGGTGCAGCGGCCCTCGCAACAGGCTGTAGGGACCTACTTGAACCAGTTCCTCCAGGATCACCGGTCCGGTTGCCACATCGATGGTGCACGCTTCGGGAAGCTGGACGCCTTGCGCGATGAAGACTCCATCCTTCAGCTGTTGATATCCTCCGCGCTCGATACGCCACTGGAGGTTCTCCTGAAGGGTCTGCATGTGCTGCAAGACCACCTCATGCGGCCAGGCAAATGCCGCCAGTTGCTGCACATCCCTAGCGCTGGGCAGGTGGCTGACCTGGGTCTGAAAATAGCGTCGGCCGCAGCGCTGAATCTCTTCAAACGTTTCCTGCGGACCCACGACGGCGACCACCTCGCCTCGGTCCTGAAACCAAACGGGTGGGGCATCCGGGCGGTGGCGAGCCATTGCGTCGGCTAGCTGTTGCCAGTTGCTTTTCGATGGAACCATTCGAGCCGAAACAATCAGCTGAGGACGTGAATCTGCGGCGGCAAGATGCATCGACCGAAGTGCGGGGAAGTCGTTCGCCTGAATCGCTTCTAGATACGAGCGGCTGATGCCATAACAAGGTACCGAAAGCTGCTCCAACCAGTCGACCAAACGTAGACTGCCACAACTGATGGCGGCGGCTAGACGAGCGGTGGTCACCGGAGCCAGCTGTTCGACACCTGGGTCTTCAATCACGATCACCGACATCTCTTTTCTCCCCTCGCCCTCGCACCTGGATCGCCAAGACTTTCCCAAAAACCGCCCTCAGGAGTTGTAGTCGGTTTCCTACTTTTCGCAACGGAGATGGAGTCGGGGGCTTTTCCGAATGGGTCAGCCAATCGACGGCAGCCGGTCGAGCGAAGG
>JBJSWM010000365.1:0-2947 GCA_046085865.1 Pirellulaceae bacterium | reverse complement strand
TGCTGATCACCACCATGGAAGCACGGGGCTGGCTGCGCGAACCAGCACGCAAGCGGGGCGGAGATGTGAGCGAGTTTTTCGATTTCGGTGAAACTCCAACCGCAGGCCCTGGCGGTGGTCCCGCCGTCGCGACATTCCGCGGCCGCAAGCGACCGCCAAATACCAAGGCGGGGATCGTGGTGGTGGAGCAGATGATGTCGTCGGAGTTCGCCGTGCGTCCTTGGCTGGGGGTCCTACCATTGCGACTTTATGAAGCCAGGTCGAAAGCTCAGGAACGAGAAGCACTCGCCAGCGCGGTGGTGGAACAGATTGGGGTGCCGGTGATTCCCAGAAGCTGGATGCTGGGATTCCTCGGTAGCTTTCTTGCTGCCACCGCAGCTCTTGGATGGTGGTTGCACCGAATCGGAAAGGTCGACCGCCTGGGCTGGGCGGCTCCCTTGCTGGCGATCGCGATGGCCATCCCTGCATGGGCTGCTACCCAGTGGCTGCGAAAAGATCTCGCGCCCCAGTGGTCTACCATGCAGATGGTGGATGGATCGGCCAATGTCGATCGCGTCGACGTCGATGCCACCATGGCGGTCTACCGCCCCGAAGCTGGCGCCCTGTCGTGGTCGACCGAGAAAGACGCCCAAGGCTCTTTCTCCCCCGAACTCGCCTCCGCCACTCCCAACCTAAGACTGGCGTCCGATCGGACTCAGTGGAGCTGGGGGGCAGAACGGTGGCCGGCGGGGGTCTGGAACGTCGACCAGCGGTTTGAGCTGCCTGCGACTGGATTGGCGATACGAGGCCAATGGGTGCCGGGTGGATTGGAACTGCAGTGGATGAATGATCCAGGTCGAATCGGACGACCCGAACTGGAGGCGTTCGAGGATCTGCTGGTCCTTTGGCCCCCGGCGCAAGCTGCACTGGCCAAGAAGACGGGAGACGGTAGGTGGCTGGTCGATTCCGATGCGCTGGCCGATGGCGTCTCGTGGGTGGAAGGAACCTTGCTAGATGGTAGGCAACTGCTGCATCAGAAAATCTATGGAAGCCTCTTTGGCGACCGGATGCGCGATCCCTTCACCGTTCCCTTGCCGCTGGTCTGTGGCTGGACTCGGTCCCTGCCCACCCCCTATCAGCTCGATCCTCCCCTGGACGGCAAAGGCGAAGCCCTCTGGAAAGTACCGCTACAGATCGCGCCGCCACAGCCGGGTAGTCGCATCGAGATCCCAGGATGGATGGTTCGAGCCAGATCGGCCCCCACGACCGAGGGCAAATCGATTGTCTTCCGCGACATACTCGGTAAATGGGCAGGCTCCTTCACTCAGCCTGCCATCGCCGACCTGACCTTCGAACTCCCTCAGTCGATTCCTGGCATGGTGATCGACTCGGCTATCCTCCGTCTTCGGGTTCTAGCTCCTGAACGGACCCTCTCGGTCTCCTCGGTGATCGATGGCATGGTGGACCGACTGGATCAGTGGACCAGTCCAACGGGATCGGTCACGGTGGAGCTACCGGAAGCGATTCGTCAGAAACTGCTTGATGGCAGTCTGATCCTGCGTGTCGAACTTGGTCCCATGCTTCGCAAATCGGAGTCGTCCGAGGCGCCGGCTGCCATCGCATGGACTGTGGAGTCGATGCGCATGGATGTGAAGGCGTCGATTCCGTCCAACCCCTGATTTCGACTCCACTCATCAAGACAACCCTTCCTGTTCTCTTCGTTCCAAGGATTCCGCCGATGGATCATTCTCCAGTCGTCGACATCAAGAACCTCACCAAACGTTACGGGGAGTTCACTGCGCTGGACGATTTGACGATGCATGTCGATTCGGGCCAGATCCTCGGTTTCATCGGCCCCAACGGCGCGGGAAAAACAACCACCATCAAGATCTTGGTGGGGATGAGCCTACCGACGTCGGGGACGGCCCGGATCGCCGGCATCGACTGCTCGTCCGGTGCGTCGCAGATCAAGCGGCTGGTTGGCTATATGCCCGACCGCTTTGGATCGTATGACAACATGCGAGTCACCGAGTACCTCGATTTCTTCGCAGCTGCCTATGGAATTCCCTATCGCCAACGAAAGCAGCGGATCGAGGAGGTGCTGGAAACCACCTCGGCTCAGTACATGCGCGACCGCTATGTGGAAAGCCTCAGCCACGGCATGCAGCAGCGCATCGGGATCGCGCGGGTTTTAATCCACGATCCCAAGGTGCTGATCCTCGATGAACCGGCCAATGGACTCGATCCTCAGGCACGCATCGAGATGCGGGAACTGCTGCTGAAACTAGCTGCTAGTGGAAAAACATTGATTGTCACCAGCCACATCCTCCCCGAACTAGCTCGCATCTGCAGCACGGTCGCCATCATCACCGGTGGGAAGCTGCGAGCCTTCGGGACGCTCGATCAAGTCATGCATTCGCTTTGCCCCAAACGCACGTTTGAGGTGCAGCTGGCCGACCGCGACGATTGTGGGAAGTGCCATGCGTTCTTGGAATCGATGGGCAATGGCTTGGAGGATTTGCAGAGCAGTCAGGCGGAAGGGGTCGTCCGATTCAGCTCTCAGAAGGATGAACAGTCGCTGGGAGAAATTCTGCGAGAAATGATCGGGGCTGGACTTTCGGTCACGCAGTTCCGTGAGGTGCCAAGCGATCTGGAAGATGCATTCCTGAGCGTCGCCAAGCCGACGGGAGCGACAGTATGAACTGGTTGGACAACCCTGTGATGCGCCGCGAGTGGCGCGAGCGAGTGCGGTCCTGGAAATTCCTGGCAGCCTTTCTCACCGTCGGTGGACTGGCCGCTCTGGTGGTGCTTCTTCGCTGGCCATCCATCGCCTCGCTGGGCAATTCAGCAACGGCAGGCGATCTGGGTGGTGCCAGCGGCTCAGGGGTCACCGCCGCTGTGCTGTCTCAAGGCACGATGGATGTCTTCCGCCCTTTGGCCTTCGGACTGGCCGCCACGATCGCGGCAC
>JBJSWM010000364.1:0-1705 GCA_046085865.1 Pirellulaceae bacterium | reverse complement strand
GCCAACCGCGAGGTGTTGGTCCGAACCTTCTTCCAGCCGATCACGGAAGCCTCTTTGGATCCATTCCGGAAAGCGATCGACAGCTGGGCACTGCAATACGCCGAACTTCTTTCGACGCATGGGGGGTGAGCAGAAGTCGGTCGCAGGCTAGCGACTCGATGGATGGCCCCCAGACCCCTTCCTGACTCAAAGATCGACGGAGCAGCATTGGGGACTGCTTTGCTGCTCTCGGCACCGGAAAACTTCCGTAGCGCAAGACGCCCTGATTTGACGCTCCTTTCTCCCGGGTCTTTCTGACCTTTCCGCCAAGACGACAACCTTCGCCTTGCGATCCGAATGCCTCTTTTCGCGACAGAGATCTTTGGGTGTGCGCGATTCGGAATCGGCCGCTCTGCAGGCGAGCGACTGAAACGCTTCCGGGGAGTTTGGGCGAAAAAGCGATTGCCTTTTGCGCTAGAGATGCCTTACCATAGCCGACGTTCATGCATAACGTATGCATCACCGTACGTAGGGCAGGGTTAATCGGGCATCGATTTCAGGAGGATCCGTGATGCGGATTGGGATTCGTTCGATCTTCGCATTGGGGGTATGTCTATTGGCATTCTCTCCAGCCCGAGCGGCGACGATGGTCGCCATTGGAGGCCATCTGGACATTGGGGTGGCGTATGAACCCGGGGGACTACACCTGCATATGCATGCGGAAGACCCACTGGATGCTTTTGGAGGCGGGACCATTGCGCCAGGGGAATTCGATTCCGATGCGTTCTACATCGGCGTGCCCGGACCATCGTTCCCGCGTCCAGCTGGGGCTCAGTGGGCATTCCTCAGCGCCACTTCAGGAGATCCTATCTTCTACCTGCCGGAAAATAGCGATCCGGCAAAGCCATTCCTCGGTTTTGCTACAGAGGAACTCGATCCACTGGATGGCTGGACCAGCATGCAGTGGGAACTGGTGGGAGCGACCAACTCCCTGGGGGGAGCATCCCACGTCTCCATTTGGAGCTCGGATCCCTTCGGTAGCCCCGTCCTCCGCGCCTCGACGCTGGATCCCGCTGCCGACACCTGGGCCGGTTCGATTGGGACGCACGTTCACTACAACGTCGGATTCAATCGGGAAGGACTCTATGAAGTGGTTCTTCGAGCGACGTTGACCAACAACGGTAGTGGTTCCATCGCCGCAGGATCGTATACCGAAGACGCGACATTCCTCTTCGCCGTCGGTGACTCCAGCATCGCATCGGTGCCCGAACCGGGGACGCTGGTTGCGGTTGGGTCGTTGATGGCCACCATGGGCTGGCGCCGCCGCCGAGCCAGCATGGGGTGATCGGCCAATGGTTCGGTTGCTTTCTTGTGGATCTTCAGCGGCCCTGGATCTTGAAGACCAGGGCCGCCTCGACCGACAGCTTATGCATCCTGAGGCAACATTCTGATAGGTATCGACCAACACCGAGATAGCGACGATGATCCAACTCGATTCCACCAATAGGCTTCCTGTCACACTGCTTTCGGGGTTCCTGGGAGCCGGCAAAACAACTTTATTGCAGCAACTGCTGACCCAGTCCCATGGGCTGCGGCTGGCGATCATCGTCAACGACATGAGCGAATTGAATATCGATGCGGCGCTGATCCGCAGCGATTTGCCTTCGGTCCATCGGACCACGGAAGCGCTGGTGGAGATGAGCAATGGATGCATCTGCTGCACCCT
>JBJSWM010000363.1:0-1048 GCA_046085865.1 Pirellulaceae bacterium | reverse complement strand
GTCGATGTTGATGAGGTCGTTCAGACGCTGTGCAGCAATACCGGGCTGCCGCGACATCTGTTGGATGACCAGGTACCGATGAGCCTCTCGAAGACCGAAGAGCATTTTGGAACCAGGATTGTTGGTCAGGTTCATGCTGTGAGGGAAGTGGTGAATACGGTAGCGCTGGTGAAGGCTGGATTGGCGGATCCCAGCAAACCGCTGAGTGTCCTTCTGTTTGTGGGGCCTACTGGTGTAGGGAAGACGGAGCTGGCCAAGACATTGGCGGAGTATGTCTTTGGCACCTCCAGCCGATTGATTCGCTTTGATATGTCGGAGTATCAGGATTACGGAGGAGTGGAACGATTTCTGGGTGCACCCGGTGCAGCGATGGTATCGCCTGGACTTCCGGCTTTGGTGCGCCAGTCTCCTTTCTCGGTGATTTTGTTGGATGAGATCGAGAAAGCGCACCCGCGGATGTTTGATTTGCTGCTTCAGTTATTCGACGCAGGGAGGCTGACCGATCTTCAGGGTGAAACCGCCAATTTCTCCCAGACCATCATCATTATGACCAGCAATATCGGCGTCGATTTGGAGGATGCGCAGTCGTTCGGATTCGGAGCGGCGGATCATCCGGAGGACAATACATTTCTTGCCCTGCAGCAGCATTTTCGCCCGGAGTTGCTGAATCGCATCGATCGCGTGGTCCGGTTTGAGCGACTGGATCGTGCCAGCATTCGGGATATTGCTCAAAGGGAACTCCAACTAGCACTGCAGCGGGATGGCGTCACGCGACGAGGGCTCGATTTCGATATCGACCGTTCGGTCATCGACTGGATTGCGAGGATCGGTTTCGACAGCCGCTATGGAGCTAGGCCCATCAAGCGGGCGATCGAGCGAAATTTGCTGGTTCCACTGGCTCGTCTGCTTGCCAGTCAGGCCCCATCGTCTCAACGACAGATCGTGCGACTGCAGCTTCGCGACGGAAGGTTGGACGTTTCGATCAAAGAATCGGATAGCAAGGTGGAAGCCAAAGCGGCCGAGTCGGCGCTGGAGGCGGAGCCGAATG
>JBJSWM010000362.1:0-1310 GCA_046085865.1 Pirellulaceae bacterium | reverse complement strand
GGTGGAAACCTGGGTAGCGTAGAAGATCTTGGGGCGTTTCAGCTGATAAAGCGGCGGGGGCTGGCCTTGAATCGCTTGTTGAACCAAGCGGTTGAGCTGTCCCGTGGTGACGCGTTGCTGCGATTGCTTGAAGAGCATCTGGGAATGGTTGATCAGCGTCTTGACATTCTTGCCGGTCTGGCCCGTGATGAAAGCGATCGGGCAGTAGGCTAGTAGCGGGAATTCCTTCCGTAGGTAATCGACCCAGTCTTCGGTTGGGATTTTCCCAGCCAGCAAGTCCCACTTGTTGACCACCAAAATGCAAGGCTTGTATTGTTCCACGATGTAATGCGCTAGCTGGAGGTCGACGCGGCTGACCGGCTCCATGCAGTCGAACAGAAGCAGGGTGACGTCCGATCGGCGGATGCTGCGCTGGGCGCGATGCATGCCGTACCAATCGATGTCCGTTTTGACGCTGCGGTTGCGCCGCAGTCCAGGGGTATCGATGGCGATAAACTTCTGTCCGTCTAGTTCGAAATGGACGTCGACGCTGTCGCGCGTCGTGCCCGGTACTTCGCTGACGATCATCCGTTCGGACTGTGCCAGCGCATTGACGAAGGTGCTCTTGCCGACATTGCGCCGACCGACGATGGTGATCTTCATCACCGCCGGTTCTAGTTCTCTGTCATCGGGTTCCAGATCGGGAAGATGTTCCTCGATCCAGTCGAGCAGATCTTCGCGATTTCGGTTCTGTTGGGTGCTGACCGGAAGGAGGTCAGGAAAACCAAGGCGTCGGAATTCATCGGCTTGAGCATCCAGCCCCAAATGGTCGGCTTTATTGGCCACTAGGAGGAGCGGTTTATTTTGCTTGCGCAGCCGCGCGACCACTTCTTCATCGAGCGACGCGAGGCCGGAGCGGACATCCATGACTAGAAGCAGCAGGTGCGCTTCTTGGATCGCGGCTTCAATCTGCGCCTCCACCTGATCGGTCAAATTGTCGGTATCTTCAAAACCCATTCCCCCAGTATCAATCAGCTCGAAGTGGCTTCCTCGATGCTCGATCAGCGTCATCATTCGATCGCGGGTGACACCAGCGCGGTCATCGACGATCGCCAAACGGCGGCCTGCGAGCCAATTGAAAATACTGCTTTTGCCGACATTAGGACGGCCGACGATGGCAACGCGCGGGAGGCTCATAAACTTCGTTTTCCGTCCAGTTCCATCGTGCAAGGGCAAGTCGGCGCATCATCGCCGCTTTTTTGGTTTGTTACAATCGTAGCCTGGAAGTCCTTTTTGGGGGAGACGTTGCTGCGCCACGATGCCCAGCAACG
>JBJSWM010000361.1:0-1961 GCA_046085865.1 Pirellulaceae bacterium | reverse complement strand
CTCCGACAGCTCATCCAACAGGTGCGCTAGCCGGTCGGAAATCGTCCACTTACCGTTCGGAAACAACTGATTGCCTACTGTCTGATCGCCTATTGTCCGGAGCGCCCAAAAGCGAATTGGCGGATGGGGGCTTTGTAGCAGGCGCTCCAATTCATGATCGACGATCGCTTCAGCTCTTCCATGCCTCAAAGAGATCCATGTCCAAAGCGCTTCCAGCGCTCCCGATGGTTCATCAGACCGCAGCGCGGCATCGCGGCACCGTTCGATCAATGCGTTGAAGGACTCCGTCTGCTCAATTTTCTCGCCAGCAAGGCTTCCGTAGCGTCGCACCAGTTCCTGGCGACTGCGACGTTTCTTCCAAGCGTTGGCGGACACTGGGTGGAGGATTTCATCCAGCAGCTGGTTGTCGGTCCACTGAGACAGATCGAAGGGTTCGGCTTGTCGGGGTGATTTACTAGTGGTGATTCGATAGATGCGACCGTTGGAGCGATCCCAGGAGGCGTCGGGGTCGGGGTGAGCGGTCCGGGCATCGTGCCAGTCGGCGATGGTGATGGCTCCATCGGGCCCGATGGTCAGGTCGGAGGGTGCGAACCAGGGATCGTTCGACTGGAGAAGATTACCTCCATGGCGGGTGGCAAAGGTCGAACCCAGCGGCTGGATCTGGTGCCAGTAGGCTGCATGACCCAGCAGATCGGCTGCGATGTACTTGCCTCGAAACGACTCGGGGAGCAAATCCCCCTGGTAGACCATGCCTCCGACCGTGACATGCCCACCGGTGAAATTGGTATGCGGTGCATGGTCGAAGTAGCCAAACGCATAGGGGTTATGGAGGTTTCCATGTTTGGCAAACGACTTGATGTAATAGCCTCCCTGAACTCCATGCAGCAACAGATGGCCACCGTAATTGGTGCTGTAGAGCAGATGCCCTTGGGCATCGAAGTCCAATCCCCAGGAGTTGCCCCCTCCCTCGCAGAACAGTTCAAATCGATCGGTCGCTGGGTGGTATCGCCATACGCCCTGCTGGAACTCGATCCCCCGAATGTTCGACGTCACGGTGCTTCCCTGGCATCCATACAGCCAACCATCTGGGCCGAACATCAGCGAGTTGGCGACGCTGTGGGCATCCTGCATTCCGAAACCTGTCAGAAGAACTTTGGGGTCACTATCGGGAAGGTCGTTTCGATCGCGATCGGGATAGAAGAGCAGGTAGGGGATGTTGAGAACGAAAACGCCTCCATGCCCGAAAGCAAATCCCGATGCCAAGTTCAGGCCATCGAGAAAGTCGTGTCCGCGATCGATGCGGCCATCGCCATCGTCATCGTGCAAGATGGTCAGTCGATCAGATCCGCGGGGACCGTGTGGGGGCGGAGCCGGCATTCGATCGTAACGGGTGCGAGAGTAGCGATCGACTTCGATGCGACGAAGCCCTTCCGGGTTGGGGTATTGCAGATACTGCAGCACCCAGAGGCGGCCGCGATCATCCCAGTCGATCGCCACCGGTTGCCTCACCCATGGCTCCGATGCCAGCAGATCGGCTCGCAGCCCTTCAGGTAGCTGCATCTTGGCGAGCGATGCATTTGGGGTCAGCCCTTGCGCTGTCGCCAGGGAACCAGCCGTGCCGGCCAGGACACCAACCCAGAGCATCAGGCGACGCAGCATCTTGAACACCTCGCAAATCGGCGATACGTTGGGGCAATCGCGACGCTGCGATCGGGTTGCGGTCATTGGCTCACCCTTCATCGTAGCGAGATCAAATCGGACGATTGCGTGACTCGGCTTGCCAGCGCTTGAAGGGGTTGTGGCCAGTTATCCGAAAAGGTTGGTGATGGGTTGTCCGGGAGTCAGTGGGAAGGGGCGATTCTGGGTATCGCGGATCTCTTGGGCGGGGTCGAGCCCTAGAGCCCAGTAGAGCGTCGCGGTGATGTCTTCCGGTCCGCAAGGTGCATCGACGGGATAGGCTC
>JBJSWM010000360.1:0-1714 GCA_046085865.1 Pirellulaceae bacterium | reverse complement strand
GCTGTTGGTTTTCGGATCGATATCGGCAAGACGGACTAGCCCGTTGGTGCTGCCGTAGACCGCCCTGCCCTGCCGGCTGACACCTAAGCACTCCAGAGCTTCTCCCTGGGAATCGAGTTGATGGCTGAGCTGGAAGTCGGTAGCGTTCCAGACGGAGACATCGGCTGCGCTGCCTGCGGTGACGAAATACCGGCCATCATTCGCCCAGGCCAGTTGGTAGACCTGCTTGTCTGATGCCTTCCAGCTTTGGACCAATGCACCGGTGGTGACATCCCAGACTTTGACCGTACCGTCGTCTCCACCGCTGGCGATCTGGGTGCCATCAGGATGAAGCGCCAGACCATTGATTTCTCCTTGTAGCGAGTCGATATCCAGTCGCAGCTGGCCACTGGTTTCGTCGACGATCCGCAGATGGGAGTCCTTCCCGGCAGTGGCGATCTCCTGGCGAGAGGGTAGGGAAAGCCCGAAGTAAAGCTTGGTGGGAAACTTCGCGATCGTGATAGGTTCCGAAGGGAGCTGGGACCTCAAAAGCCGCCAGTCGAGCGGCATGGAACGAGCGGGGGAGGCTTGGCCTGAGTCGGATGCTTCGCTGTGGCGATCGAGGAGTTGGCGAGCGATCGAGAAGTTTCCATCTTGAGCGGCCATGCTGGCCAGGAGCAGTTCGGAGGCGAATGTCTGCTTCTTGGCGCTGCGTTCCGATCGAACGGCGAACTGACGCTGGGCAATGGCGACGATCAGTCCGGCGAGAACACCAGTTGTGGCCAGTACGGCAGCACCCAGAGAAAGTCGATTTCGCTTGGCGACCCGGACAAGAATTTCGAATGTGGTCTCTGGATGGGCGCTGACGGGGGCATTGGCCAGATAGTTCCGAAGATCTTCCGCCAGTTGCTGGACCGTCTGATAGCGTCGCTCGGGTTCGCGCTGCATCGCCTTGGCGACGATGGCATCGAGGTCGCCTCGCAGGGCTTTCGCGGACTCCGGTGATCGCTCACTGGGTGGCATTGGATCGTTGTGCTGCACCAGATCGCTAAGGTCGGCAAGCGAAAGGGTTTGTTGGATCTGGGTGTCGAAGGGAGGCACCCCAGCCAGGAGATTGTAAAGAACAGCACCCAGCGAGTAGATATCGCTGCGCGTATCGATGCGATCCCCTTTCTGGCTGTACTGCTCGGGGCTCATGAAAGGAGGAGTCCCGGGCGTGCTACCGGCCTGTGTCAGCACGCTCTGCGATTGCCCCTGCCCTCCTTCATCGCCACTTCGCCACGAGTCGCTCCAATCGGACTGGAATGCCTTGGCGATACCAAAGTCGATCACCTTGACGACCGGATCGCCGTCGACCGTAGTCACCAGCACGTTGGAAGGTTTGATGTCCCGATGGATGATCCCTTTTTGATGGGCGTGCTGAATCGCTTTGCAGCACTGGATCATCAAAGCGATGCGCTGGCGAATCCCCAGCCGCTGGGCTCTGCAGTGGTCGATCAGTTGAGAGCCCTGAACATACTCCATTGCCAGATAGGCATCTCCGGATTGGGCTGATCCAGCATCGAAGATATGAGCGATATTGGGGTGTTCCAGCGATGCAAGCACCTGCTGTTCTCTTCGAAAGCGTTCGAACGCATGGGCATCGGTGGGGTTGCGCTGGAGGAGTTTGAGCGCCACAAGTCGTTGCACGGGAGAGGACTGGCGAGCCAGGTAGACATGGCCCATGCCCCCTGCC
>JBJSWM010000359.1:0-6527 GCA_046085865.1 Pirellulaceae bacterium | reverse complement strand
TGGGTGAACTGATCGAACTGATCGATCGGGGTCAGCCAGTGCGGGTCTTCGATCCACTGCCATTCGATCTTCCCCTTGGAGGCATCTTCCTGGCACTGCTTGGTCAGCCAGTCATCGCAGGGATCGATCGCGATGGCCTTGCGGCACCCCAATTTCTTGAGATGAGAACCCAGCGACTTACTGGCCAGTTGCCCAGCCTCCAGATATTGGACTTGGTGGCCATGCTGCTCCAGCATTTGCAGGTAGCTTTTCATCGACGCGCGATGCAAGAGCAACTTCTGTCGATGGAAACGGAACTGGGAGAACAGGAGTGGCGTTTCCACCAGCACGACGCAGTCTGCCAGCTTCAGGCCAGGATGATTTTCCTGGAGTTGGTGCGGGAAGATGACCAGCGCGTTCATCGCTGGCCGCCCTGCCGCTGCAGTCGACTGGCAGTGACTCCTGGGCTAATGGGAGGCGACACTCTTGCGTCCTTCCTGCTTCTGCTGGAACTCCTCGTCATCCAGATGCACCGACGGGATCCACTGGGGCAGCAGGCCACCGGCCAGCATGCCGAGGATCGAAGCCCCTAGGCCGACGATCTGCGGGGGGACGATCGCCCACGGATGTTCGGAACTCTCCGGCAGGTATTTTTCCATCGCCAGCCAAGTACCCAACCCCAGCAGGATGGAAAAGAGAGCCCCTTGCGTCGACGCTTTGGGCCAGAAGACGCCGAAGGCAAGGGGAACGAAGGCAGCCACCAGAGTCACCTTGTAGGCATTCTGCACCATCTCGTACATCGTGCTGGTGGAGTTGACCGCAAACCAAGTCGCGGCGATCGAAAAGAGAACCAGCACGGTGCGCAGAGCCCACAGCAGGTGCTTGTCATCCAGATGCTTGATGAATGGCTGGATGACGTTCTCGGTAAAGAGGCTGGAGGGGGCCAGCAGGGTTCCGCTGGCGGTGGAAAGAATCGCCGACAGCAAGGCTCCGAAAAACAGCACCTGCGTCCACAGCGGTGTTCGTTTGAGAATCAGATCGGGGAGAATGCGTTGAATTTCGCGTGAATCCTCGCTGGCGAATAGGTCGTTGTAGGCCGGATCGATCACCACCGCTGCGTAGGCAATGAACATCGGGATGAAGGCAAAGAGAAAATAGAAAAAGCCTCCAGTAAGTGTTCCGGCCACTGCCGTCTTTTCATCCTTGGCGCTGGTGACCCGCTGAAAAACGTCTTGCTGCGGAATCGACCCCAAACCGAACGTGATGAACGCGGCGGCCCAGGCCCACCATACCTTGGCATCCCCTTCTGGGAAGAAGCGGAACTTCCCAGCCTCGGAGGCTTGTTGCAGCACCTTGCCGACACCGCCCGCCTGACCAGCTAGGAAGTAAGCGACCAGCAAGAGCCCCAGGACGATGGCAGCCGTCTGCACTAGGTCGGTCAGCGCCACCGACCACATGCCGCCAAAGAGGGTGTAGATCGAGACGACAACCGACCCGATGAGGATCGCTTGGTTGAGGGTGAAGGCTCCACCCCCAAGGACATAAAGTACCAGTCCCAGGGCGGTCATCTGAGCGCTAGTCCAACCGAGGTACGAAAGGGTGATCGCCAGCGAGGTGATGACTTCCACTACCTTGCCATAACGCTTGTGATAGAAGTCTCCGATGGTCAGCAGGTTCATGCGATAAAAGCTGCGTGCGAAAAAGAGCCCCACCATCGCCAGGCAGAATGCGGCGCCGAAAGGGTCTCCTGAAATCCCCGAAAGTCCGTCGCGCGCAAAGGTCGCCGAGATCGACAGCAGTGTCTCTGCGCCAAACCAGGTCGCAAAGACGCAGGCAAAGTTCATGTAGAAGGGAAGGGATCGGCCCGCCACCATGAAGTCCTTCGCGCCATGGACGCGGCGGGACGCATACAAGCCGATGGCGACAGTGGCAGCCATGTAGAGGCCGATCGCAAGCAGCAGTGGGGACATCGATCAGGAACCTTTCCATTGCGGACCAGAAATCGAGACAAGATCCAGGGCGACAACCAGGATCATCAACCCAATGGCATCGGCGTGTGGGGACACATCGGGCACCGTTGCCTTGCTGTTCCGACGGCACAGGACGATCGCCTAGTCGCGGGACCGCTCCTACCGCAGGCAGAAAATGACCACCGGAGGAATCGGAAAACCCTTGAAAAATCGTAGCATTTCTCCCCATGCCATGGATAGGTCACCTCCCCACCTGGCGAGATTGATCGACCGACCAGGATCTGGTAGCCTGCGCGGTCGATGGAGTCGAGAGTCAGAAGGCAGGTCAGGGAAGACGAAGGAAGCATTCGATGGAACCATCGCTGCTGGGAGAAGGACTGCCGGCGGAGGCTGCGGCCACTTTTGTGGCGCCCGACGATGGATCGTTTGAGGGGTTCGGGCCCGATCGCTGGCTTCCTTATCCCCAGCCTGCTCTTTGGCGTGGTCGTGGCGAGTCACCGGAAACCCTGCGGCACTGGGTCCGGTCCGAAGCGCCGCAGCGTCCGGCAGTCTACGGCATGCTGGATGTCGCCGGGAGGCTGATCTATGTCGGGAAGTCGAAACGCGTTCGGTCGCGGTTGCTGAGCTATTTTCTGCCGGGAAATGAAGAGGAGAAGGCAGGGAAGATTCGGCGCAATGCGGTGGAGATTGTGATTGAGCCTCAGCCGAGCGAGTTTGCGGCACTCTTGCGAGAACAGGACCTGATCCGGAGATTTGAGCCTCGCTGGAACGTGCAGGGGATGCCCAAGCGGCAGCGGCCGATGTTCCTGTGCCTAGGACGCGGTCCGGCTGCGACGCTTTATGTCAGCCGCCAACCCGATGCGCAGGCGATTCACTGGGCCGGTCCATTCTGGGGCGCATCGCGTCTGAGGCGCGTGGCGGAGGTACTGCAGCGAAGTTTTCGACTTCGCGATTGCAACCAGAAGACACCTATCGATTTCTCCGGGCAACTGGAGCTCTTTGAACAGGCCCGCGCAGGATGTCTGCGCCGAGAAATCGGCACCTGCCTAGCCCCTTGCGCCCAAGGTTGCACACGGCAGGCCTACCAGAGACAGGTGGATGCCTGCATCCAATTCCTGGCAGGGGAAGGCGAGGGGGTGATCGACCAACTGCAGCAGAAGATGATGGTGGCATCCCAGCGACTGCTTTTCGAGGATGCGATGCGACTGCGTGAAGATTGGAAAATGGTCCAGTGGCTTCGGGAACGCATCGTCCGCCAGCATGCCGCCCGAAGGCTCTACCATGGACTCTATGCACTGCCAGGCCACGACCAACAAGCGATCGCCTACCAGATCGACTGCGGCCAAGTCATCGCCGCTCACCGGCTCCCCAAATCTCGCTCCGGGCTGCAGCAGCTAGTCGGTCGGTTGCGCGAGCGATGGAGCGTGCCGACCGAGTCGGCGAGAATCTCCAGCGGTGAGCAATCGGAGCAATTGGCGCTGGTGGCTGCATGGTTTCGCAAGTACCCCCAGGAACGGCGACGGCTGATGCCTCCCGAAGGCAGCGAAGCAACCGATTGACCCACGTTGGCCCCAGTCTTTCCCGCCTTCAGGGGCTCAACTTGCTGCCCACAGCAACGATCGGAAGAGACCTACCTTTCCGTCCGTTACACGATGGAGCTCTTGAAAAAACTGCGAGGAACGCCTCCTACCTGCCGCCCCAGGCCCGATCGCTGGTTGTCGATCCTTCGCCGCATTGCTACTGTACGTTGCAATTGGAAAACTGGATCCATCGGGATCGCGGGTCCTTCGAGAGAAGGTCCTGCGAGAGATGGGGCGGTGCCACTCAGCACCCCAAACGTCGTCGCTCAGCCCCCGCGTGAAGTCGCGTGTAGCGGGCTGGTGGATCCAAGCCGACGCCGGCGGCCCTTTGCCCCTGGCGACCATGTCAATCGAACCTCGAGCACAGCAGGAGCTTGTCGATGCGTGATTCCATCCGAGATGGTTTGGGCGGGACGGATGCTTCCGGTCCACTTCGGAAGCGATCGGCTCATCGCAGGCGCCGCGCTGCCGTCGCGATGCTGGTGGCGATTTTTGCATCGCCCTCAGTTGCCCAGGAGGCACCGCAAAACGTCGCTTCCGGTATCGAACAGCAGTACCGCAGCCGCCAGACCAAGCCGGGTGATGACTTCTACCGGTACATGAATGACGGCTGGCTAGAGAACACCAAGATCCCCGAGGACCAGTCGAACTACGGGTCTTTCTCCGTGCTCGATGATGCCAACAAGGCATTGATTCGCAAGCTGATCGAAGAAGCGGCTGGCAATCCATCTGCCACCGGCCCTGCCGCGCAAGTCGGTTCGCTCTACCGTTCCTATGTCGACCTCGAGGGGCGCAACCAGAAAGGGCCGCAACCGATCGCCGAGCTGATTCGAAAGGTTCGCGCGATCGAATCGAAGTCCCAGTGGGCTGAACTGGCCGGTGCGCTGAGTCGAGTCGGCATTGGGGGATTTTTCGGCATGGGAGTCGAACCGGATGCCAGAAAGTCCGATCAGTATGCCGTCTACATGGGGCAGTCGGGCACCACGCTTCCAGACCGCGACTATTACCTCAAGGAAGAAGGGCGTTACGCCGAAGCCCGCGCCGCACTCCAGAAGTACGCCGAAACCATGTTCCAGTCGGCTGGGCATCCCGAACCGGCCAAAGCGGCTGAGCATGTCATCGACTTGGAAACCCGTTTTGCAAAAGCTCAGTGGGAAAAGGTGCTGCTGCGCGATCCGGTCAAGAATTACAACAAAATGCCAGTCGATCAAGTGAAGCAGTTGCTGAGCAAGTTCGACTGGGATGCCTACAGCCGCGGGATGGATTACAAGGCGGAAGGTTCGCTGATCGTTGGACAGCCTTCCTTCTTCGAGGAAGCCAATCAGATTTTCGAGGAGGCATCCCTAGAGTCGCTGAACGACTTCTTGCTTTTCTCGCTGATCGATCATTACGCCCCGGCGCTCGATCAAGCGATGGTCGATCGCCACTTCGCATTCCACGAGACGGCATTGAGCGGAGTCACGGAACAAAAGCCGCTTTGGCGACGCGGCGTGGAAATGTGCAACGGAAGGCTGGGCATGCCCGTCGGCCAGATGTACGTCGAAGCTTCCTTCTCCAAGGAGGCAAAGACTCGCATGGAACAATTGGTCGCCAACCTGAAGACCGCTTTCGCCAAGCGGATCCAGAACTTGGCATGGATGGGCAATGGAACCAAACAGCAGGCACTCGAGAAGCTCTCGAAATTCACCACCAAGATCGGCTATCCCGATCGGTGGAAAGACTATAGCTCCGTGCAACTCAAGCCGGATGATCTGGTCGGCAACCTCGACAAGATCGCTGAGTTTGAGCATCACTATGAATTGGCCAAGCTAGGCAAGCCGATCGATCGGACCGAGTGGTTCATGCCCCCGCAGATCGTCAATGCCTACTACAACCCCTTGATGAATGAAATCGTCTTTCCTGCCGCGATTCTTCAGCCACCCTTTTTCAATCTTCAGGCCGACGATGCGGTGAACTATGGTGGAATTGGAGCCGTCATCGGGCACGAGATCAGCCATGGCTTTGATGACAGCGGTAGCCAGTTCGATGGCGATGGGAACCTCAGAAATTGGTGGACCGAAAAGGACCGCGAGGAGTTTGAGCGCCGAAGCGAGCAGCTGGTGACGCAGTACTCGGAGTACAAGCCATTCCCGGATATGGCTGTCAACGGCAAGTTCACCCTCGGGGAAAACATCGGGGACCTGGGCGGCATGGCAGTGGCCTACGACGCCTACCAGCTATCGCTCGGTGGCAAACCAGCACCGATGATCTATGGCATGACCGGGGACCAGCGATTCTTCGCCGGCTGGGCTCAGGTTTGGCGGCGCAAGTATCGGGAAACGGAATTGCGCAAACGTCTGCTAACCGATCCGCACTCCCCCAGCCAGTATCGCTGCAACGGCATCCTGTCGAATATGGACAAATTCTACGAAGCATTTGCCATCCAGCCGGGAGACCCGATGTTCATCGAACCGGAGAAAAGGGTCAGGATCTGGTGATCGAAACCGTGCTGCCTGCGGTTGTTCGCTGGTGGCAATGCAGTGACGCCGAGGCGACGTGGCCTGCCAGGACCGGCAGGCCGGGCCGCCAAAAGGGACAGTTTCCTGATGCTAAGTGGCGATTCGAAAATTCCGAATCGCGGTGGGATGGTCGGTGCCGGTTCGCCGGTGCGAGATCTTCCCCGATAGCCCAGGGAGTCGCCCAATAGTCCTGGGGTGGTCTGAGCTGGTCGGATCGTTTGTCTCGAAATGGCTTGCCCCGCAACTGGCGAAGGACCTAAGGGAAAAAGAAGGATGAATGACGTCGGGAGAATGCCTCTGCAACCAGTGACTCCGAAAGCTTCTGTCCCCTTGCTGCCTGTCGATCGACGGCTGCGGCAGGGAGCTTGGCTGTGGCTGGGTTCCCTGGCGATGTTCTTTCTCTCAACACTGATTCTTTACGCCGTCTATGTCGCATTGCGGACACCCGAGCAGCGGGAGGCGATGCGGGAGCCGCTTCATATTCCGTCAGGATTCTGGTG
>JBJSWM010000358.1:0-504 GCA_046085865.1 Pirellulaceae bacterium | reverse complement strand
AAACCGTACTCATCGACTCCCGCGTAAATCGCCAGAGAGCTGATAAGACCGATGTTGGTTCCTTCTGGGGTTTCGATCGGGCAGATTCTTCCGTAGTGCGAAATATGAACGTCTCGCACTACGGAAGAATCTGCCCGATTGAAACCCCAGAAGGAACCAACATCGGTCTTATCAGCTCTCTGGCGATTTACGCGGGAGTCGATGAGTACGGTTTTCTGGTGACGCCTTACCGTGTCGTGCAGGATGGCGTGGTGACCGAAGAGGTGAAATGGTTGCGAGCCGATGAGGAGGCCAACGCCTTCATCGCTCCGGCCGACGTCAAGACGGAAAACGGCGCCCTGGTGGCAGGTCCCGGCCTGATCGCCAGGTACCGAAGCGACTTCCAGATCGTCCTGCCAGCGCAGGTGCAGTACATGGACATCGCTCCTAGCCAGATGATCGGCGTATCGGCTGGCCTGATTCCGTTCCTGGAGCATGACGACGCGAACCGTGCCTTGATGGGTA
>JBJSWM010000357.1:0-647 GCA_046085865.1 Pirellulaceae bacterium | reverse complement strand
TTCGCGCGGGAGACTTCAAATAGTGAACGATGCTTTTCTGGTCTAGAACCATCGCCAATTCGCCTTGGTTCTATCCGGGGTTCCAGTAGCTTGGCTCTTCACGAATGCTTGCGGCCTAAGAGCAGAAGCTACTGGTTTTTAACGTACTACAACTCGAAAACAAGCGTTGAGATAGTGGAGCATCGAGTACGAGAAATCAAAGGCAAGGACCCGCGAAATGACTCGATGAACCCAGTAGCGTGTTGATGCCACGGCTCCGGTTGAGCCGATCGTTTGGTTGAATGACGCAAGTGAACGGGTAGAATCGATCGCTGTTAAGATACGACCTCCATCCATGGAATTTTAGGCCCTGCAGGGCTGGCGATTGGCAAAGCGGTTTTGTTGCCAAAAAAACCTCGTTCCAATCAGCCGATTCCTCTGGGGATAGCGCAGCGGGTCAGCGAAGGACGGCTCCGACAGTCGCTTCGGCGACGTAGGCATCGCCGAGACTGGTGTGGATTTTGACCTTCTGCCGGAGTTCACCAGGAGTCCCTTCACCTTGGAAGGTGAATTGGATCAGATGCAGTGGGCGTTCCCCTTCGGGCAGTTGGAAATGGAATCGAGGGTCATCGCATTCAATCTTCGCGACGGAAAAGGGCTTGGTGCCT
>JBJSWM010000356.1:0-3877 GCA_046085865.1 Pirellulaceae bacterium | reverse complement strand
GGATGAAAGCACAAGGCGGCGATCGATCCTTCGGTTGGCCTCGACACACACCAAAGGCTATATCTTTTCCCATAAACCCAACCTAGAGGCGAAAACTTCTTCTTTGCCTGAGAGCCACAAGCGACTTGAACTGACCGCTTCTATTTCCACCACAGGAAACGATGGTGGGCAAAGCAGCGGACGATTGGTGGTGGCTGGGGAAAAGCGAGGCCAAATCATGTTGCTGGCGCGTGCTGGGATTTCTATACTTCCCAAGAGCCGCGCAGGGATGAGGCGATCCGTGATCGCGACGCGTGGCGGGGAGGCAATGGCGGTGGATGAACAGCAGCGTCGGCAGGAAGCAACCGGACTCTTCGGGCCCGATCATCTTGGGGTCAGCGCCCTGGATCTGTTGGAACGGTTGCCTGAGGGCGTCGCGATTCTGGAGCGGCCATTGCGGGTGGTTTGGGCCAATCAGCCATTCCATGAACTAGCGGGGCAAGGGCGATCGTTTCTGACCGAAGATTTCTACAGTTTCTTTGGAGACGGTAGAACTTCGGACGGTTGGGAGTGCCCCATCGCAACTGCCTTTTCAACGCGCTCCGATGCCTCAGAAGTTCTCCATGTCTCTGAGAACCGGCACTTCCGAC
This sequence comes from Pirellulaceae bacterium, assembly GCA_046085865.1. Classification (GTDB taxonomy): domain Bacteria; phylum Planctomycetota; class Planctomycetia; order Pirellulales; family Pirellulaceae; genus JBEISR01. The sequence goes on along the minus strand of JBJSWM010000356.1, from coordinate 3,248 downwards.
TGCACGCATCGCCACTGGAGATCGTCGATGGGACCGAACGCGTCCTGGTGACGCTTCAAGACATCACCAGCCAATACGCTCAGCAACAAAAACTGGAAGCGATTCACCAGGCGGGAAGCAAGCTGACCGATCTGAAGCCAGATGAAATCTTCGCGCTCAGCACCGAACAACGAATCGATCTGCTGAAAGACAACATTCGCTTCTACACACGCGACCTGCTGAATGTGGAAGTGATCGAAATTCGATTGCTCGAACAATCGACCAAGGTTTTAGTGCCACTGCTCTCGGTTGGGATTGACCAAGAAGCGGCCGACCGAAGACTGATGGCCAGTCCCCAGGGAAATGGAGTGACAGGCTACGTCGCATCGAGTGGAAAGAGTTACCTGTGCCTGGATACCGAATCAGATCCTCGCTACATCGAAGGATTCAAAGGGGCCCAGAGCTCCCTGACCGTCCCCGTTCTGCTGCATGAGCAGGTGATCGGTACGATCAATGTTGAGAGTCCTGTGAAGCATGCGTTCACCAAGCTGGACATGCAGTTCCTCGAGATTTTCGCTCGTGACGTTGCCGTCGCCCTCAATACACTCGATCTCCTAGTAGCCCAGCGTTCCAATGCAGCTCAACAAAGCTGCGAACAGATCGACCATGCGGTATCGATACCGATCGACCGCATCCTCCTGGATACCGTCCATGCATTGCAGGAACAGGGAATCCAGGGGGAGGAAATCTTGATGGATCGGCTTCGGAGCATTCTGCGGAATGCCAGAAGCATCAAACGATCGATTCATCAGGTGGGTCAAAATCTGGCGCCGCTGGATACCTGCAATTCTGAGTCGCATCAGCGGTACCGCAGCCTTCTGGAAGGGGCGCGCGTCCTGGTCGTCGACGACGAAGAACAGGTTTGCAGCGAAGCCCATCGACTGCTGGAACGCTTCGGTTGCATCGTCGAGTCGGCTCATTCCGTCGCCGAAGCGATGATGATGGTGCGTAGCTGTACTGCTGGGGAACCGTACGATCTGGTCATCAGCGAAATCCGGCTGCCCGATGAATCCGCCTACCAGCTGATGAATCGCCTAGTGCCGCTCCTGCAGCCGGTCCCACTGATCATGATGAAAGAATATGGTTACGATGTCGACCATGTCTTCACGCGCGCTCGTTAGAATGGACTTCACCCCAAAGCGATCCTCTTCAAACCATTTCGCCTCGACCAACTGCTCCAAGTTGCCACAACCATCCTGGATCATTGCCAGCGCGTGAAGCGGGGCGACGCGTGACGTGCTGCCCATCGACGTTTCCACATTGATCGTGCGTTGGGTCCTCTTCTTTTGTCTCGCCACCGGTCATTGCGCTCTGATTGTTGCACTCATCAATCGAGTCAACGCGCTGGGATGGGAACGGCAATGGGTGAAGCGGACCGAAACGCTGATCAAGCTGATCGGAATCGCGCTCCCTTGCCTTCTGATTTTCGGAAGCTGGACCCCCTGGCCCCAGTGGTTGTCGGGAGAACGAGTCCCATTGCCCTCTTCAGGACTCATCAACACGCATGCCGCAATCTGCCTGACGGCTCTCGCCTGGTGGTTCCCCGATTGGGCTCACGCTCGACTAGGTCTTAGGCGAACGCAAAGCCGACATCGGCCCGAACAATCGCGACGCTGGACACAAGACGACTGGATACAAACTCCATCCGAACTGCACTGGATGTTGAAGCTGCCGGGAAACGAGGCGATGCAGCTGGATGTCAACCAAAAGCGACTGGCGGTGCCCGACTTGCCATTTCGCTGGAATGGCCTGCGGATTGGCCATCTTTCGGACCTTCATTTGACCGGTAAAGTGCCGATCGAATTCTATCGCATGGCCTTTGAAAAGCTTCAGGAACACCAGCCGGATTGCCTTGTTGTTTCGGGCGATTGGATCGATAACCCGCTCACCCTCGATTGGATTCCCAAGATCCTGCAGGGGATCACGGCACCTATGGGTTGTTTCTTCATCCTGGGCAATCACGATCTGGCGATGGGGGAAAGCGAGCGATTGCGCGCTGACCTCCGATCGATCGGATGGACCGACCTGGGAGGCAGCTTCCTGGAAATGAAGCAACCTCAAGGGATGCTGCAATGGCTGGGAGACGAATCACCCTGGTGGCCAGCCCCCAGCCATCTTCCCAACAGCCGCCCTCTCGATGCACTGCGCGTCGGCGTCTGCCATTCGCCAGACTCGTGGAAGTGGGCGAGAAAACAGCAGTGCCAATTGGTGTTGGCTGGCCACACACACGGCGGTCAAATCCGCATTCCCGGCATCGGTCCCGTCATTTCCCCAAGCATGCACGGCAGCCGATTTGCCTCTGGTATCTTTTACCATCAAAACTCCTGCATGCACGTGTCTAGGGGACTCGCTGGAAAAACCCCTTTTCGCTGGCGATGCCCCCCCGAAGCGACGCTCTTACGCCTGGAACCGCTTCTGCAAACCTTGCCTGTCATGGAATTGAAAACGTTCGAAGCAAACTCTTCATCCGCAAGCGTCGCAACGGCTTGAAGACGAGACGGGGTGAAGTTCGTCTGCGACGCTGCTGTAGGGTAGGGTAAAGTTCGTCTGCGACTCTGCTGTAGGAGAGGGTGAGTTTGGTTGGTGCTCCGCTGCATGGGAGGGGCTAGCTCCGCTTTTTCACCCTCCCTCAGGGAGGGTCGCTGAGGAGGAACGACGAAGCGGGGAGGGCTGAATCATCGTACTCGCTTCCGACCATCATGCACTTGCTCGATCGCGTAGCAGCGGCTCTCGTGCTCCTCATCGGAACCCGCCCTGATGACTGCGCCATCCTTTGACCACGAGCGGCCGTGGGTTTGACAACAAAAAGCGTCAACGAACAGGATGCTGCTATGATCGTTTACGATAACGAGCCATGCTGAGCTCAGCACGAGCACGAACTCTTAGACCGAAGAAAAGCCAGAACCATAGGATGCAACGGAGCGGCGGTGGTGAGCTTTTTTGCGAGATCCAATGTCAACTCCCGCCGATCGCTGATCCCTGGTGATCGGTTGAGAACGCATCCCTTATTGAACTGCAGAAAGTGGCGGAGTCTCGCGATGTTCTACTGCCTGCACATCCTAATGACCTTCCTGGCCTTCTTCGTTGCCGTGGCCAGCTCGGATTGCGATGCGCAGGAAAAGGTGGAGGAAAGTTCCTGGGCCCCGGAGCGAATCCGCCAGGCGGGACTTCGAGAAGTGAGCTCCACGCACCTGCGGATGATCACCGAT
>JBJSWM010000355.1:0-1259 GCA_046085865.1 Pirellulaceae bacterium | reverse complement strand
TCCCTTCGGCTCGACGACCTCTGCCTCCCCTTCGTACCTAGCCTGGTAGATCACCTGGACGAAGTCGCCTCGCATGAACCTCGAAGGACGCCCTAATGTTTCATCAATTGCTTTCTCCTGCGCCAGGCCAAAGGAAGAGATGGAAAGCATCAGGATCGAATGCCACACCACGATCTTTGCTGCCATCGCATGCATGTTGCTCACCTCGCATTCTCGCTCAACCGTTTGCATGAGATCATCTTCTGCAGCCAACCGGTCGCGGAGTATCGCGGAATCATCCCATCACCACCATCGCTGGGAAGACTACTGCCAACTCCCAGGACTCCGCCATCGTTTACAATGCCTTCGATCGGGGGATAGTGGAGGGTAGAAGCGCCCACGCAGCAGAATCCGGGGGCACACCAGGGATCGATCACAGCACGGAATGCAAGGACCGATTGATGAGCGGCATTTTTTCACCGGGGCCATCCGAAGGCACGGTGCGCAGCGAAGATGGCCGAGTGCATTCGGCACCAAAGGGTTGGGTGCTGCTGCCACCGGGAGATGCGGCGTTGACGCGGCGTGTCAAGGCAGCGGGCGAGCACTGGGTGGTGCAGGAGAGGCGAGGTAGAAAAGTTTTTTCGCGCGGTGTGTGGGCGCCTGCGGAGTCGATCGAGCGGATTCGAAGAGATCTGGATGCGGAGCGATCGACAGAGGGGTTTGCCAAGAGAAAGGAAGCCGGCGCCAGACGGCGGGAGAAGACGCAAGCGATCTACGTCGAGGATTTCACGGCCGCCGTTCTTGGCTATCTGGCTTTTCATCCTAGGTATGCGGAACTGGCTGGCAAGCTGGCCCAGGTGGTGGCTGATCACGCGACCCCCGTGGGAAGCGGCACTGTCGCACGCACCCAACGCATCCCGGTCGAAAAGAGGGCCGAGGCAGCGGTGATTGCGTGGATGCGGCACCAGACCACCGCTTACGACGCCATGGTAATCCCGCGAATCGCTGGAAAAAGGCGTGAGGTCCGTCGCATGCTGGCCGAACGATCCAAGGAACTGCTGGTACGCTACCGACGTGGCGAACCACCTGCCAACGACTGCCCTCTTCGGAGAGCACTCGCCAGTCCCTCTGTCCAATGACCGACGATCCCCAGGTCGCTGGACCGAGATTGGGACCTTCCGGCCCCGATCGATCGCTTGCACGATCCAACTTCATTTCCCCGAATCTCTGTGGCACTGTGCCTCGGTGAGACCCTCTCCTCGACCAGCTAAAGATAAAAA
>JBJSWM010000354.1:0-4394 GCA_046085865.1 Pirellulaceae bacterium | reverse complement strand
CTACGCCTCCCGCCGACGCAGGCGCACCCAATAGCACCCGTGATGCACCTTCGCTTCCGATTGTGCAATCGGGCGACCGCGCCTTCTTTCAGAAGGATGGCCAATGGGTCGACTCCCAATTGCTCGATCAACTCCCCAAGGAATGGACCAGCGTTGCAAGATTCAGCGAGCCCTATTTCCAGCTTCTTTCGAAGCATCGAGACGCGCTGGAAGGTGTACTGGAGGTGGAGCTACCGGTGCTGGTGCGGCTGGATGGGAAGGTCTACCGGATTGAATGAGCGTCTCAGAGGGAGAGGTTTTCTGATAAAACTGGGTTGGCCGGATGCCAAGTACCGGCCATCCCCTGTTGCCCCGGAAGGAATCTCCCGATGCTTTCGCGTCATGCCCATGGTCTGCCAGTTTCGCTTCTGCTGACTTCCTTGTTTCTTGCCCTGGTTGCAGCAGGAATCCCAGCCACCAAGCTGCATGGTCAAACCCCAACCGGCTGGGAACTGTTGGGGCGAGGCGTCAACTACGGGAACATGCTGGAAGCTCCCACCGAAGGCGAATGGGGCCTTCGGTTCGACGATCGCTGGCCAGAGCAGATCCGGCAGGCTGGGTTCGATACGGTGCGGCTACCCGTGCGCTGGTCGACTCATACCGATCCAAATCCTCCTTACCGAATCGAACCTGCATTCCTGGAACGGGTCCAGTCGATCATCGATCGCAATCTGAAGCAGAACCTTCGAGTTGTCGTCAATCTGCATCATTACGAAGAGTTATTCGCCGATCCTCAGGGACATCGCGAACGTTTCTTGGCGATCTGGAAGCAGCTTTCCGAAGCCTTCCAGTCGGCTCCCGCGAATCTCTACCTGGAGCCGCTCAATGAGCCGCATGACCAACTTCAGGGGGAGCTTTGGAATGAACTGCTGGTCGAAGTGCTGTCGGTGATTCGTCCCAAGCATCCTGAACGATGGGTCGTCGCCGGACCTGACTTTTGGAGCAACGTGTCGGCTCTGCCGCGACTGAAGTTCCCCGAGAACGATCGACGGCTGATCGTCACCGTCCACTACTACCTTCCCTTTGCCTTCACCCATCAAGGGGCACCCTGGAATCAGCCGGTCCTTCCGACGGGGCTGAACTGGGAAGGGAGTGCCGAGCAACAGGAGGCGATGGACAACGATTTCAAGATGGTGATCGACTGGGCCAAGAAAGCCGACCGACCGGTCTACATCGGGGAGTTTGGTGCCTTTGAAAAAGCGCCGTTGGAATCTCGCGCACGATGGACTCAGGCAGTGCGGGAACGCTGTGAAAAGTATCAGATGGGATGGAGTTACTGGGAGCTGGCATCCGGCTTTGGGATCCTCGATCCAGCCACCGGCAGGTGGCGCGAACCTCTGCTTCAAGCGCTTCTTCCTTCCACCCAGCCAGACGGTCGATGACCAGGAGGAAGCGATGTCGCTAAGACTTTCCGTTGCGCTTTCCCGTCAAGTCGACCGGATCGCGATCGAACGGTTCGGGATGTCCGGACTGGTGCTGATGGAGAATGCGGGCCGTGGTGTGGCCGATCGACTGCTGCCAGTCGCCTCAGGCTCCAAACCGATCGTCATTCTCTGTGGCACGGGCAACAACGGGGGAGATGGTCTGGTCGTCGCGCGCCACCTGCTGTTCGCTCACCTGCCCGTCGCGATCTGGATGATGGGGAGCATCGAAAACCTAGCACCCGATGCGCTGACCAACTACCAGATCCTACAGCGAGCTGGAGTTCGGGTGCGGCTAGCGGAGCAGCAATTCCCATCCCTGCAACGAGAGATGGAGAATGCCGACATCCTTGTCGATGCCATGCTAGGAACGGGTGCCCGAGGGGCCCCACGGGGTGTGATGGCCGATGCGATCCTCGAAACGAATCGTGCGGATGCCCTCCGCGTCGCGATCGATCTGCCTAGTGGGCTGGATGCCGATACGGGAGAGGTGCATCAGCCAACGTTCCTGGCCGATCGCACCTACACCTTCGTTGCCGCCAAAACCGGGTTCGACCACCCCGAAGCCCAGTGCCATCTGGGCGCGGTGGAGGTGCTGCCAATCGGTATCCCTTCCCAGGTGCTGGATCTTGTCATGAAGTCCGATCCTGGTCTCGCTACTGGCACGCCGTGAAACAGGACCACGGCTCGTTCTCGAATGGAACGTTTGGTTCTGGTGTGTTCGCGGTCAAGTCGCCTGGGCTAGCCGGCGTCACAAAGAGTCTCGGGGCCATGCCCGTCAGCAAGTCGTTTGGCCCGCGACCGGCTCACACACCCTACGGGGCTCCTACTCCTATTTGATGCCCCAGTGTCCCAATGCTTCTTTTGGAGTCCAAGTACCATGTCATGGAGTGCGAGGACGAGTACGATCGAAAGCAGTCGCTCAGGCTCCGAAGCCACAATCATTCCTGAAGCGCCTCATGAAGTCGGCTTGATACCCCGGCATCCATCGCCGTGGTGGTTGGGATCAAGATGGCTCCGCGCCGTCGCATCCGCCACGAATAGCTTGAGTCCCCTTCCGGTGGCTCGGTTCGCCGCAAGGGATTTGGTCAGCGGCGCAGCAGTTCTCTGGCCAAGTGGATGTCTTGCTGCAGCTGTTTCTGGAGGGCAGCGGCATCTTCAAAGCGGGTGATGCCACGTAGCCGAGCCACCAGATCGACAGCGATCGGTTGACCGTAAAGGTCCCCTTGGAAGTCCAGCAGATGGACTTCGATCTTCCGGTCCGGTTCGCCAAACGTCGGGTTGGGTCCGATGTGGATCGCTGACGGGTAGGTTCCCATCGCGGTCGTGGCATGTCCGGCGTAAACTCCCTCGGCTGGGATGAGCACAGGAACCTCGGACAAATTGGCGGTGGGAAAACCGAGCTGTCGGCCGCGCCGGGCACCGGCTGCCACTTTGCCTTCCAGTCGATAGGGATACCCCAGCCACTGGTTGGCCGAATCGATCTTCCCCTCGCTCAGGGCCTGTCGGATTCGGCTGCTGGAGATCATCTGGCCAGCCTCCCCTTGCCGCTCGATGATTCCCAGTTCCAAACCTCGCTCCTTGCACCATTTCCCTAGCAGTTCCGGCGTCCCTCGGCGATCCTTGCCAAAGTGGAAGTTGGGGCCTTCCACCAAGCCGATCGCCTGAAACTGTTCAAGAATCACTCGCTCGAAAAATGCCTCCGCTTCCATCTGCAGCAGGTCCGGGGAGGTGATCAAAGCCACGGTATCACCAACCCCAGCTTCTTCGGCCAGTTGGGCGCGCCTGGCCAGCGTCGTCAGCGGCTTGGGGCAGCGATCGGGCGCCAGCCAGTGCAGGGGTGGCGGATCCAAAGTCACCAGCAGTGGTTGGGCGTGGTGCTGGACCGCCATCCGAAGAAGCCGCTCTAGAAGATGACGATGCCCCAGATGGACACCATCAAAATTGCCGATCGCCAGGACGCGCCTTTGCAAATCCGGATCGATGGAAGCGTTAGGGCGGACCAAGCGGAGCATCGGTGTCCTGGGGTGAGCGAAGCTGGCGGAAAGCAGTGGGGAATGATTCTATTATATCGGTGGCCAGAACGCTTGGGCTTCCCAGACGTTTGGCCGCCAGCTGCCCGGCCAGTCCATGCAGGTGAGCCCCAAGGCGGGCTGCGTCCCAGGCGGGAAGTCCTTGAGCCAGCAGGGCGGCCAGAAGTCCAGTCAGGCAGTCCCCGGCGCCTCCGGCTGCCATCTCTGGGCACCCAGTCGGATTGTGCTCGGCATGGATTCCGTCGGTGATCAGTGACCGGTGACCTTTCAAGAGGATCACCACCCCAAGCATTTCGGCCAACTCCCTGGCCGCTTGTTCCTGCGCCGACCGGTTGTTCCTTGGAACCCCCGACCAACGCTCGAATTCCCCCGGATGCGGTGTCCAGATTCTGCCTGCGGACCGCTCCCCGGTGCGGCGCGCCAGCCATTGGGGGCATCCATCGGGGATCGCGTCGGCGTCGAGCACCATGGGAAGGTGTTCTAGTTGGTATAGGGCTTGAACCAGCGATTGGCTGTCTGCGGTTCTTCCCAACCCTGGACCAATCGCGACGACGCGCCCCTTCCTGGCCAGTTGCAGCAGCGGAACCGATGCATCGGCGGCGATTTTGTGGGCTTGGGTCTCCGGCAGCCCCAGCGTCATCATGCAGGGGTGCCAAGAAGCGACGAGGGCTTGCAGGGAAGCCGGAACCGCAGCAGTCACCAAACCGGCTCCTCCGCGCAGAGCCGCCATCGCCGCCAATGCGATCGACCCGGCCATCCCCGCGCTGCCGCCAATCAGCAGGACATGGCCGAAATCCCCTTTGTGTGCTTCCAGGGGCCGATCGCATTGGCGGCGATGGCGGCTCTGCGCGGAGGAGCCGGTTTGGTGACTGCTGCGGTTCCGGCTTCCCTGCAAGCCCTC
>JBJSWM010000353.1:0-9156 GCA_046085865.1 Pirellulaceae bacterium | reverse complement strand
CGTGGCACATCGACAAAGAACGTCGATCCTTCCGGTCCAATCGCAGGTCCTTCAGTGAACTGGTGCCCCTGGCTGACCAGTTGCCATTGCTCTCCATGGATCATCAACTGCATGCGAGCCTTAGGGCCTTCGCTGGCGTTGATCGGTTTGGGGTAATCCCGCCAAAGCCATCGCATGGCGTCGGGGAGGATCGCTGCGGCATGCTTGGCGTTGTGTCCCCCATTGCCCCAGATGTGATGGACGTCGTATCCGCTGTAGCGCAGGGCCGTTAGCATGCTCTGGTTGGCCATCCACCAATCGCCCGCGTAGATATTCAAATCGCGATCTCCATCCTGCAGAAAAACCCGCAGCGGCTTGGGTTCGCACTTGCGGATCAGCGTCGGAAAGATGTCGGCACCACGAAGCCCGACGTAGGTACCGATCGTGCTGAGCACCCGTCGAAACTGATCCGGTCGCTCCCAGGCGGCGTTGAAAGCACAGATCGCGCCGGAACTGGCTCCCGCGATCGCTCGATCATTCGGATCCTCGCTGATCTTCACCCGCTTATTGACCTCTGGAAGGATCTCCTCGATCAGAAACCTTGCGTAGCGATCTCCCAGGCTGTCGTACTCGAAGCTGCGGTTGAATCGTGGCTGGGCCTGATCATTGGGAGGAGGGACCTGACCATGGTCGATGAAGATCCCGATGGTGACTGGCATCTGCCCAGCATGGATCAGGTTGTCCATCACCACCGGGAGCTTCCAGCCTTGCGCCATCCCCAGGCCATCCTGCACAATCATCGCGCATGCCGGCTTGTCCCCCTGATACTGCTGAGGCACATAAAGCCAATAGTTGCGAACGGTACCGGGGTAGATGTTGCTTTTCCAGGGAAAAGGGCCTTCGATTTTTCCCTTGGGCACCCCCGGTTGCTCGACCGAGTCCGGATGCTCTGGATAGGACTCTTCCTGAGCCTTCACAGGAGGCAGGCTCCAGGAGAGAAAAGAAACCAGCAGCAGCAACCATCGCGGGAAAGTAGGCGTCATGAGGTAGGTCCTTCTGGAGGGAGAGGCAGCCAATCGTGGATCGGCTCATCGACTGCCATCAGGCTAACCCATCGGATGCCACTCGACCACCAGGGCATAACCAAGCCGTCGACTATCAGGCGACTGTCATGTCCTGAACCAGCGCTTTCGCGTTGGCCAATATTTTGCCTGCAGTCCCGCCCCCTGCAACGGTCGCTGTCCCTGGGCTATCCTGAGATTTGGCTCCCAGACTTTGCGGCTACTCATTTCGGGAGCGTGGAAATGCTCGTTGCAACAACAGTTGTTTGGACAAGTATTTCGACAGCCCGGATCCCTTTGCATCATTGATGGAGGTTGAAATGCAATGCATCTCGAAACCATGGCTGGCGTCGCTGCTTTTTCTGGGGCTCCTGATCGCTCCGCTTCAGGCAGGCGATGAGCTATACCAATTGGGGACCGATTCTCAGCCCAAAGAGGGTGTGCCAGCGGGGAAGGTGACCGATCACATCTGGAAGAGCGAGATTTTCCCCGGGACGATTCGCCGCTACTCGGTCTATGTTCCTGCCCAGTACGATGGCTCCCAACCTGCAGCGGTCATGGTGTTCCAAGACGGGCATGCCTACGTCGATCCCAACGGTCAGTTTCGCGCAACCGTCGTCATGGATAACCTGATCCATGCAGGACAGATGCCGGTCACCATCGGCGTCTTCATCGATCCGGGACACAAGAAAGAATCGCTCCCTGAGAAACGGGGCTGGCAGCCAACTCCTGAGAACCGAAGTTTCGAGTACGACACCCTGAGCGATCAGTATGCAAGGTTCCTTCTGGAGGAGATCCTTCCCGAAGTCGCCAAACAGTATCGGCTGACCGACAACCCAGATCAACGCGCGATCTGCGGCATCAGTTCAGGCGGGATCTGCGCGTTTACTGTTGCCTGGGAGAAACCAGATCAGTTCCGCAAGGTCATCAGCCATGTCGGTAGCTTTGTCGACATCCGAGGTGGTGATCACTATCCATCGCTGGTCCGCAAAGGGAAGAAGCGGCCGATCCGCGCTTTCCTGCAGGATGGATCGGGAGACCTCGATAACCAGCACGGCAATTGGCCGCTGGCCAATCAGCAAGTGGCTGCTGCTTTGAAATTCTCCGACTACGACCATCAGTTTGTCTACGGAGAAGGTGGTCATAACGGTATCCACGGGGGTGCGATCCTTCCGGATGCCATGCGCTGGCTGTGGCGAGACTGGAAGGAAACTACAAGCCAGTGAGGCTTGAGAACCCAGCGTTTTCAGAAAGTATTGGTTCCACTTCATCCCTTTGGGACGCCAAGGAGTCGATGACCGATGACGGAAGCATGGAAGATCGCCGGCGTGCAGATGGACGTGACAATCGGTGATACTCGCGCCAATCTGGCAAAGATGCTGGAGTGGTTTCAGTCGCCGTCCCTTTCGGAGTGCCGGCTGGTGGTCTTTCCGGAATGCGCGCTGAGCGGCTATTGCTTCCGGTCGCTAGAGGAAGCGATGCCGTATACCGAGCAGCTGGATGGGCCGGCGGTGGAGGCGTTCACGAGGGCTTGCCGGAATGGGGATCGGTGGGTCGCCTACGGGTTTCTGGAACGAGGCAACTCCGGCGAGATCTACAACAGCTTGGCCCTCGTAGGTCGTCAGGGGCTCCAGGGAGTCTATCGCAAAGTCCATCTTCCCTATCTGGGGATCGATCGGTTTGTCACTCGTGGGCCCGATCCTTTCCAGGTGCATCACATCGATGGACTCTGCGTCGGGATGCACATCTGTTATGACGGGTCGTTCCCTGAGGCGTCGCGCGCCATGGCGCTCCAAGGCGCCGACCTCCTCCTGCTGCCGACCAACTGGCCTCCCGGAGCCGACACGTTCGCTCGTTATCTCCCCAATGCCCGCGCGCTGGAAAACAACTGCTACTTCATGGCAGTCAACCGCGTCGGCACCGAACGAGGATTTCGATTCATCGGGCAAAGCCGTCTGTGCGATCCGAACGGGCATGCGCTGGCCGATGCCGACGAAAGCTCCCAGATGGCCATCGTGGGACAGATCGAACCTGCCAAAGCCCGCCAGAAGCGATTGGTGCGAGTCCCAGGGGAGCACGTCATCGACCGTTTCGCCGATCGCCAGCCAGAATACTATGGAAAGCTAGTGGAGCCGCATCGATTGGAACGTCGTGTCGATGACTGACTCCCCGTAGCCCCCCCTGCACTGCCCCTCTCACTCCCTATCCTTCCATCGGACCTCCGTATGAATGCCCCCGACGAGACGATCGCTGAAGGTGAATCGGAGCATCCATCGCCCGTGTCAAACGACAACCACCGGCCGTTTCCAAGGCGACCAAGTCTGCAAGCGGAGATCGCTAGGATCCTCGAGGAACATCCAAGGGTGCAAGTGGAGATCGGAAGCGGCAAGGGGCTTTTTCTGGTCCATGCGGCATCCCGCCAGCAAGATGTTTACTGGGTTGGTGTGGAACTAGCGGCCAAGTATGCGGCGATGGCGCAACGGCGGATCGAGCGAGCGGGGTTGACCAACGCGGTCGTCTACTGCGGCGATGGTGTTGCCACGGTCTGCGATCTGTTGCCAGAAGGGCGAATCGAGGCGATCCATGTCTACTTCCCAGACCCCTGGTGGAAGGCTAGGCACAAAAAACGCCGAGTGCTGCACGAGCCGATGCTGCGTGGGATCGAGCGAGCGTTGCAGCCGGGAGGACAATTCCACTTCTGGACCGACGTATCCGACTACTTCCAGTCGACGTTGGAACTGATTGCAGCAACCACCCGTCTGCAAGGTCCCCAGTACGTTCCCGAATCTCCCGTCGAGCACGATCTGGATTACCTGACTCACTTCGAGCGGCGGACGCGGCTGAACGGTCTTCCCGTCTACCGGTCTTGTTTCACGAAGGTTTCCAGCTGAGCTAATGGCAGCGCTGGCCATAGGATGGCTTCCACCTGCGCAATCCCGAAACCAACTCGGCGGGACTAGCGGCTGGCGACAGTCCAACCAGCCTTTGCCAGCGATTGGACAGGGGCCGGAGGGGGGAATTTTTCTGAGTTGCGTCCTTCGTGACTCTTCACTTCGTTTTTTGGCACGCTGCTTGCAACTGTCTTTCTGGCGTCTAAGTCACTTGCTGCCAGTTTGACAGCAGCTGCCTGCAAGTTGCAGGCGCTGGTCAGCGGGACGGACGCCGAGCTCGATCCGGCCAAGCGTTTCGAGGGTTGTCCTTGAGGAGGGACTGAAGATGAAGTGCAACAATCACAACAGTCGTCCGATGCCAATGAGCCTGCAGGATTGGGCGAGCGAGGTGGAGCAGGTGATGGACCGCGTCTTTGGACGCTCGGTTCCCGGTGGTGCGGGGCCGACGTCTGCAGGCAGCGGTACGACCACCGGCTCCTTCATGCCGGCGATGGATGTATCGGAGAGTGAGACGGAGTTTCTGGTGCACCTAGATCTTCCGGGGGTCAAACTGGAAGACGTGACGGTCGAGATCCATGACGATCGGCTGACGGTCCATGGCAAGCGACACGGCGTCTGCCAGAGCGAGGGGGCTCAGGTGCATCGCGTCGAGCGGATGGTTGGGGAGTTCACGCGTCGCGTGGCCCTCCCCAAGACGGTCGACCAGGACAAGGTGCAGGCTCGTTTCGAGCATGGCGTGCTGCACATCCATCTTCCCAAGCTGGTCAAGAATCAGCCGAGGAAGATCGAAGTCCACGGTTGATCGCAGCCAGCCGCCCGCCGGACAGGGTGGTGACTCTTCGGAAAATTGCATGGGGCCGACCGGAAAGGGTCGGCCCCTTTTTCTCATGTCCCCCATGGTTTCGGGGCTTCACGGACCTTTTTTTGGTCCTCCAATGTCTGACCGGCTGTTTTGGACCATAATGTCCAGGCAGATGGACAGGGGTGTGGTCGGTGACTGGGTCTGCGCGCCGAAGACATCGGCTGGCTGGGTCGATCAGAAGTCTGGAGAACGAGACGAAAAGGCGGGACGTGAACGACGAGGCTGCGCTGATCCAATCATCTTTGTCGGGGGATTCCTCGGCCTTTGGCGTGCTGGCGCAGCGCTACCAGGATCGTCTTTACTCCGCCATGATCCCAGTGGTGGGTAGCGCTGACGAGGCGGAGGATGTGGTCCAGGAGGCGTTGATCCAGGCGTACCTGAAGCTTGACACTTTCCAGCACAATTCCCGCTTCTTCACTTGGCTCTATCGGATCGCCTTCAATTACGCTCTCTCTCGCCGTCGCAAGAATCGCGGCCACGTCTCGATTGAACAGGCTCGGGAAACCAGCGGTATTGAGCCACTGGATGACCAGGAGGGGCCTGAGGGGACGATGATGCGGGATGATTCGGTGCGGTGTGTCCAGTTGGCCCTCCAGCAACTATCGGACGATCACCGCGTCATCCTGGTGCTCCGCGAAATGCAGGATTTGTCCTACGAGGAGATCGCCGAGATCCTATCGATCGAAATCGGAACTGTCCGCTCCCGGCTCAACCGAGCACGACTCCAATTGAAGTTGCAGTTGGAGCAGATGTCGGATTGGCGGCCTCCCGAAGATTTGGACGATCTTACCTAGCGAAATGAGTCTCGCTTGCAACGACCGAGATGTGATCCCTTTTCTTTTTGATTCCCCCCGAGATTCGTTCGGATCGGTGCGCAGCCGTCGATCAACTCGGAGATCCATTCTGGATGGCGTTTCCTTTCAACTGGCAGGCTTGTCAGAGGCCAGGTGGTTCCAGCGATCGGATGCCCAGTGGTCGGCGCGGATCGTCCCATCGGCATCGATTTCAATTCGGATCGCTCCCTCACGCGCCGTGACCCATACGCTTCGGTTGGGATCGGAGTAAGGGGCCAAAGCCTTGGGGGCAAGGGCGCGTTCCGATCCACTGATGGCGATCCAGCGCGGTTGGCACCACTGGATCAGCGGCCGCGGGTCCTGAGAGATGCTGCCGTGATGCGGAGCCATCAGGAGATCGATCGGGGTTGTCGATGAGGCGATCAGGGCCTGGGTGCCAGGCGCCTCCAGGTCCCCCGGCAGCAGGATCGAACGACCAGCGTACTCGATCCGCAGGCAGAGACTATTGGCATTGTCGCTCCCGGGTACACCCTGCGGTGGTGGGTGCATCGCAGTCATGGTCGCCTTGCCCCAAGAAAGTTGTGCGCCGGCAGCCCAAGCATCGAAGGTGACTCCCTGATGTTCCAGCGCCTTGCGCCAGCGTCGAATCGATGGGCTGGGGTGAGACAGCACCTGCTGGGTGGTGGCCAACTGTTCGATCCGAAACCGTTTGGCGATCCCTTCCAGCGCGTTGTAATGATCGCTGTCGCCGTGAGAGATCATCGCCGTGTCGATCGCTCGAATTCCCTCCCACCAGAGAACCGAAGCGATCCCCTGAAAGCTGCGCTGGCCGTCCCCCATCTTTCCGGCGTCGTAGAGCAGCGTCTGTCCGTCGGGGGCCTGCAGCAGCACGCTGGTGCCGTGACCGACATCGATGAAGGTCAGTCGAAGCGTCCCAGAAGGCCGTGGATCTGGGTTGCCTGGTGCGGCCGCAAGCATCGCGATACCGGCCAGAACCCAAAGCGACATTCCGGCAAGCATCGCCCTCCTCGGCAACTTGGCAAATCCCATCAGCGCGGTGGTGCCGATCAGACCGATGTAGAATCCAAGCGTCCAGGGGATCGATGGCGAGGGTAGCCAAAGATGACTTCCGGGAATCGACTCAGCCCAGTCGATCGTCCCCTGCACCACCCAGAGGCTGGCGCCGCAGATCCATCCCAGAGGGATGCCGATCCAAGGAAGCCAAGTTCCCAGAACGAGAATCCCAAGACCGCTCATCAGGGCCAACCAGAGCGGGATCCAGAGCAGCAGATTGAGCGCGATGGCGACAGGGGATACGACATGAAAGACATGGAGGATCAGAGGAGCGGTGATCAACCACACCCAGGTGCTGGTAGCCAGAGCCTTTCCTATACCCGCAGAAAATCGTCGCAGTTGATCTTCCCATGGAGGCATCGTCTGGCGGATCCGTTGGTCGAGCGGATCGGAGGGGGGAGTCTCCTGATGGGCATGTAGCGAGAGCAGTCCCAGAGTGGCGACGGCAAGAAAGGAGAGCTGGGTGCCGATGTCCCAGAGATAGGAAGGGCGAAGATAAAGAACGACGCAGCCCGCAAATGCCAACAGGTTCAAGGTACGCGTGGGACGCCCAAGCCAGCGGGCAAGGCAAATCGCTACCACCAACAGCACAGCACGAAGCACCGGGGGCTGATTGCCGCAAAGGATACCGTAGGCGACCACCAGAATCGCAGTGCACAACAGCATCCATTTTCGCGTCATATGGATGAGAAGTGCCAAAGTGACAAAGGCAACTGCCACCATATCGACATGCAGCCCCGAAATGGCAAGCATGTGCATCGTGCCGGTCGCCAGTAGCGACTCCTGCATCTCCCATTCCACCTGCTCGCGTTGTCCAAGCACCAGCGCCGATGCCAACGCCGCCTGGCCGGCTGGTACATGTCGATGGATTGCTGCATCCGCTCGCTCCATAATCCAGCCCATCGGGCGATCTAGTCGCCACCACCAAGCGCCGGGGCGCTTCTCCACTTGGTCGGCCGATTCCACCTTGGCTCGGATCCAGTAGCCCTTTCGCTGAGCATGGCGACGGAGATCGAACTGACCTGGATTGGTCGGGGCAGGAATCCGCTGCCATTTGGCAAAGCATCGGATCCGATCGCCAGGCAAAGGCCATCGCAACGGCGCGTCGACCGTCACCTGCAGGCGACCAGCAGCTGGTCGCCACTGCTGATCGTCTCGGACCTCCAGCAGGGAAACCTCCAGAATGGTCTGCCAAGATGCTGCATCGCCCGGAGTTCCTCCACGAGCTTCATACTGAGTCAGCTCTGGACGCCACCGTACCATGCCATCGACACGGGCTTCGAATACAACAGGTCGCCAACTGTCGTCAGCCATCCAGCGAGTTGGATCACGCTGGGAACGATCTTCCGCGACCGTCTGGAGCCAAGCGCCCCAAGCGGCGGTGCCGAGAAAAATTCCAGCGGTGATCGGCCACGAGGAATTCGCTTTCGTTCCCGCCAACGCCAGCAACAACCCAGCGAGGATCCCCAAGCTGCAGACCGACAAGGAAAACTGCCAGACACTGCAAGCCAGGATGCCGGCGACCATCCCACAGAACAGAAGAACCATCGGGAGGTCCAAGACGGCGTCTCGCCACAGCGGATAGCGTTCGGACCAAATATCGGCCAGACCATCCAGTGCTTTACGGCGCCAGGTGTTCAATGGCCCTGCAGCCATGCGATCGCCTCCTGCAGCAGAATTGGCGGACGAACGTCAGGGAGGAGAGCTGCTACGCAGCGGCTGGGGATCGAACCGGTCCCGCGACGAACGGTGAACTATAAATGCAGGGATCGGGTCGAGGGGAGCTGTTGGCTTGGCGAAATCCTGGTGGTCGATCGATCGACGTCGAAATGGTTGGGAGAGTTCCACCGTTCACCATACCACCGCTCCATCGCTTCCATCTTCGACACTTTGTTTCTTGAGCTGCCGACGGCCTGCCATCGGCGGCCTCCATCACCGCCATGGTTAGGGCGCCCGACATAGAGAAACCTGCCGCGTCCTTCGGCGATCCGAATGGGAGGATTAGGGGAGCGGGGAGCAGGCGCTGG
This sequence comes from Pirellulaceae bacterium, assembly GCA_046085865.1. Lineage (GTDB taxonomy): Bacteria > Planctomycetota > Planctomycetia > Pirellulales > Pirellulaceae > JBEISR01. The sequence continues at coordinate 468 of JBJSWM010000353.1, read as the reverse complement.
GTGGGGAATAACAGGATGGGAAGGTGCCAGCCAAGCGGCTAGGGTTGCGAAGCCCAGGGTAGGAGTCCGCGCAGCTAGGGAGGGGAGGGAAAAAAGGCCACCGCAACTTGCGATGGTGGGAAGGAGTGTCGCGCGGGTCGAATATTGCCGCCGTCGTTCGGTCGGCAGACTCCCCAATGACAGCAGCTTCGTTCGTCCGTTGCCAGCTTATTCGATGTCGCCACAGGCGACCCGTCCCAAAGGTCGATGACAGGATAGTCCATCATTCGCTATCCGATGAACTTTGCTCGGGTTGCTGCTGCAAGTCTTTGCTTTGCAATCGCTTATCGAGTCGAGGTCCATCGCCTATCCGGCATAGCTGACGGGCCGGCGATGGGTCGTCTGTCGGCGATCGTTGAGGTAGGATGCACCGAGCATCGCTCGTTGCGTCGCGTCGGCTCCCTCACGTCCATTCTCAGCATCCTGCCA
>JBJSWM010000352.1:0-2544 GCA_046085865.1 Pirellulaceae bacterium | reverse complement strand
GTACCTGGGAATTCGTATTCCTTCACCCAGCCGATTGAATTGCGAGTCCAAGAATTGGTGGCTGGGGTTCGATCGGATATTGGACTGAGCCTCTTTGGGGACGATCTGGAAGTTCTGGCAGCCGAAGGCGACCGCATCGTGCGCGCGCTGGCTGCAGTCCCAGGGGCGGCCGATGTCCAGGCACAGCAGGTGGGCGGGCTTCCCTACTTTCGGATCAAGATCCGACGCGACGCCATCGCCAGATACGGGATCAATGCCGAACAGATACTCGATGCGGTGCGAGTGATCGGCGGGCATGTGGTGGGCGAAGTCTTTGAGGCGCAGCGGCGGTTCCCGCTACAAGTCAGGCTGGCAGCGCCCTGGCGAGCCGACCTCGAACAGATCCGCCAACTGAAGATCGACGACCCCAAAGGGAGGCCCATTCCGATTTCCCAGCTAGCCGACCTGTTCGTTGAAGAGGGGCCATCGGAGATCAGTCGAGATGCGGTCCGCCGGAGACTACTGATCCAGTGCAACGTGCGCGGCCGCGATCTGGCCGGCTTCGTTCAAGAGGCTCAGCGGCGCGTCGAAACCGAAGTGGCGCTGCCAGCCGGTTATCTGCTGACATGGGGAGGGCAGTTCGAGAATCTGAAGCAGGCCACCCAGCGCCTGGCGATCGCCGTTCCTATCGCCCTGGCGCTCATTTTCTCGCTGCTCTATCTGACATTCCACAGCGCCAGCCTGACGGCGCTGATCTACCTGAATGTTCCGATTGCGGCGGTCGGTGGCATCCTGGCACTTTGGGGACGTTCGATGCCCCTTTCGATCTCCGCCGGCGTCGGCTTCATCGCCCTCTTTGGAATTGCCGTGATGAATGGCGTGGTTTTGGTGGAACATATCCGCCACCTTCGACTCCATGGAACTCCACAGAAAGAGGCAGTTATCCAAGGCGCCCTCGATCGACTTCGGCCAGTGCTGATGACAGCGGCTTGCGGGGCCCTGGGATTCGTCCCCATGGCCGTCTCCGCCAGCGCTGGAGCCGAGGTCCAGCGTCCCTTGGCAACCGTCGTGATCGGCGGCCTAGTCAGCTCCACGATGCTTACCCTGCTTGTCCTGCCTGCTATCTACCACTGGTTCGAACCTCGTGCGCAAGAAACCACGCTAGAACCGCTCGAGACGCCGATGTCCTGATGCAGCCCAGATGCTGGCATGAAAGAAACGATAGCCACCACTTCTTGGTAGCCACCGCCTCTTAGGTAGCCACCGCGGCCACGCGGTGGATTTCGTCGCAAACCGTTCCACCCAGAAGATCCACCATTTGGCGATGGTGGCTAATGCGAAATGGCCAAGCTGGGGCTAATTGCCCATCTCCAACCGTCTCCATCGTTACAAACGGAATTTTTCGAGTTAAAATGGTGAGCCCAGGAAAGATGTAGGTGATGCATCAGGGGGAGGTCCGATTAAGATAAGGCCGTATTCGTTGGGAGCAGGGGCGGCGGCAGTTCGTGGCTCGCTGAGAGCGACGGGAAGGGATTGCCAATGAGCCAGGTGGTGGGACCAAAGGAGTTAGCAGGATGATGGACCAAGCGTTGGGGGTGTTGGAAGTGACGGGATTCACTCCCGCCATGGTTGCCCTGGATGCGATGGAGAAATCCGCCTCGATCACTTTGCTTCAGGCAGAAATCAACGATTTTCTCGGGGTGGTCGTCAAGGTCGGTGGGGAGCCAGCGGCGGTGCAGGCAGCGATCGGTGCCGGTCGGGCAGCAGCCGAGTCTTTTGGGGTCAAGGTGATCACCTCGGTCATCCCCCGCGTCGACCAGGATGCCTGGGAGCATGGGATCCTAAGCCGCCAGGAAATCAGCCCGCTTCTACAGCAGGCCGTCGTGCTCGGTCCATTTCCAAACCAATCGTCAAACGACGGGTCGGTGGCAGCCAAGCCAGCGGCCAGTCGATCCAAAAAAGCCAGTACCGTCTCCGAAGCCAGTGAAGGGAAACCTATGTCGGACTATCAAGCCCAAGCTCTTGGATTCATTGAAACCCAGGGATTCACCGCGGTCTTCGAAGCCGTGGACAGCGCATGCAAAGCCGCCAATGTCGAGGTGGTTGCGAAGGAGAAACTGGGTGGTGGCTACATCACCGTAGTGATTCGAGGGGACGTTGCGGCCGTTAAAACGGCGATCGATGTCGCGGGGGCCAAGGCCGGTACGCTCGGCAAACTGATCGCGGCGCATGTCATCCCTCGGCCTAGCAACAACGTGCTTGCACTGCTCCCCAAGGTCTAATCTGTCGGTTTTGTGCGGCAGTGGGGCAAGAACCTCCACGGCGACAAACTGCGGTAGCCACCATCGCCAGATGGTGGATGGTTTTGGTCGACGCGAGCTCTTGGTAGCCACCATCGCCAGATGGTGGATGGTTTTGGTCGACCGCTTGGTTCTGGTGTGTTCGCGGTCGCGACTGTTTTACCAATCGGCGATTTCCGTCGATTGAGCCTTATCGCCGTCACCGCGTCGAAGGGCATCCGCCCGGCTCACACACCCTACAAGAAACTGGGTAGCCACCAGATCG
>JBJSWM010000351.1:0-3145 GCA_046085865.1 Pirellulaceae bacterium | reverse complement strand
TGAACAGCGACCGCGTCGCGATCGGTCAATTTGCTGCCACCGGAATCCGACCATCGATCATCAACCGGATTCACTCCTACGGCATTGATCTGTCCAATGAGATGTTCGAAAAACGCGTCCTCATGGACTGCAAAGGGAGGGTCTGATGGAACTGAATCTGCTGAGTATCCTCGCCTTTCTTTCCGGGGTTTTTATGGTTGCCGGGATCAATTGGGCGTTGTCGGACATCGTCGATGATCGGAGGCGAAGGGCGAGAGAGAAGCTTGCGGCCGAACTGATCGAACGGCAAGCGGATCGTGCACGCGCGACGATGGTCAACCAGCAGGTCTACGAAAAGGCTGCGGCTGGGACACTGGATCCGGATGCAGGGATGACTGCGGCCAATCGAATTCGACAGATGTTGCTTCAGGCTGGATTGCAGATGCGATTGCAGCAATTGGTACTGCTGAGCCTGATTCTGATGGTGATCTCCGGATCGGTCGTCGGGTATTTGTCCCCCTGGCCATGGGTGTTCATTCCCGTCGCCTTGGTCTCTGGGATCGTCCCCGTTGTGGTCATTCGACTGGTGCGAAACCATCGACGCAACAAGCTGAAGAAGCAGCTGCCGGAAGCATTCGAGATGATGGCTAGGGTGCTACGCGCCGGTCAGACGATTTCGCAGGCGATGCGCGGGGTGGCGGAGCAGTTTCCTTCACCGATCGCAGAGGAATTTTCTCTTTGTTGGGAGCAGCAGAACCTTGGGCTTTCTCCTGAGGCTTCGTTTCGTGAGCTGGGGAGAAGGACTGGCCTTTTGGAGATCAAGATTTTTGTGGTGGCCCTATCGATCCACCGTCAGACCGGTGGAAACCTATCGGCGCTGCTGATGAAGCTGTCTCATGTGATTCGGGAGCGAATGAAGCTGGAAGACAAGGTCGGGGCGCTCACGGCTGAAGGTCAGATGCAGGCCTATGTGCTGCTTGGTCTTCCGTTTCTCGTCAGCGCGCTCGTCTACTTCATCCACCCCACCTACTTCGAACCGATCTTGGCATACCCTCAAATTTTTATCGTTCTGCTGGCGATGCTGGGGGTTGGCTGGATGTGGATGCAGAGAATCATCCACTTCGATTTCTAGAGATAGAGAGGGCACTGGACGTTGTTTGATATTTCAGTCTTCTCGCGATGGCTTTACAACCCAATCCTCCTGTTGCTGGTAGCTGTGGGGCTGTTGGCGTCTATTGTCCTACTGATGATCACCAACAGCGAGGTATCGCTGGCGGGGCGCAAGTCAAAGAAAGACCAGGACGGGGAGGAAGAGACAGTTTTCGGACGCCGGCTGCGAGCGCGGGTTGAGAAAGATCAAAAGAAAGAGGAGCTGAAATTACGGTTGATCCATGCAGGGCTTTACAAATTCGCCCACTCGCACGGATTCCGCATTCTGCAAGTGATTCTGATTCTGTTTCCGGCCGTGATTGGATGGAGCGTTGCTAGTTACTTGAAGGTGAGCAGCTATCATGCGCTGCTGGCCGGGCTGGTTTGCGGAGTGGTAGGAAAGCTGGCACCTTCGTTCTGGCTGGACCACTTGAAAGCGAAGCGGCAGATGATCATTCGCCGGTCTCTTCCGGATGCCTTGGATGTGGTGAATATCTGTCTGGAGGGAGGCATCAGCCTGCCTGCTGCTCTAGCGCGCGTCTCTCAGGAACTCTCGTCGGCGCATCCGGAACTGGCGATTGAACTGGCGATTGTGGTCCGCGAGACGCGGTTGGGCCGAAGTGTCTCTGAATCGTTGAAAGCGTGTGCCGACCGGTTTGATCTGGAAGAACTTAAGACCATGGCCTCGGTGATTTCGCAGTCCGAGCGATTTGGTGCCAGTCTTTCCAATGCGATGACTGTTTTCGCTGATACAATGCGAGTCAAACGGATGACGATCGCGGAGACTAAGGCGCAGCAGGCGGTGATCAAAGTGATCTTCCCAACGCTCTTTTGCATTTTTCCTGTTCTCTATGCAGTTCTTCTGGGACCAGCGGCATTGCGGGTAATGAATTTGTTTGGTGAGTAGCTTCAAGAAGAGTGGAAGGCGGGCTGCAGCATGGTGGAGCGACGGACAAGGAGATCGGGCGTTTCCGTGGGTCGACGCAAGCCACCGGCCGAGAAGCGAAAGGGGGCGGTTCTCGCCGAGTTGGCGATCGCGCTTCCGATACTTCTGGCTGTTCTCGGTGGAACGCTGGATCTTTGCCGCTTCGGCTACTACTTCATCGCGCTGGGACACGCGGTGGGATCGGGAGCGAGGTACGCAACCAATCATCCTTTCAGCGGTAGCACGCAGGCTTGGTGGCAGGCCAAGGTGATTCAGGTGGTCACCGATGAAATGTCGGGTGTATCGAACTTCAACCCAGCCGATTTTGTGATGCCGGCACCTACATACAGTGCCGCCTATTCTCAGAACGTCAAAGTGGTGCGTCTCGAAGCGTCGTATACCTTTCGCACCGTGGTTTCCTGGCCACTGCTTCCAAATACCATGGTCGCTAGGCGTGTTCTTCTGGTGCCGATTGTGCGCTGATGCGGGGGAGGTGAGCGATGGAGAGGTTAGTGCGGCATGGCATGCGCTCTTATGGCGTGCGGGAAAGCGGGAAGAGATCGCGGCGAGGTGCTGCGGTTTTGGAGTTCGCGCTAGCGATCCCACTGTTCCTCATGGCGCTGTTGAGCATCGTCGACTTCGGTTTTATCAACCTTCGGCATCAGCGTTTGACGGAAGCGACCTGCTACATCGCGCGGAAGGCGGCGGTGCGAGGGATTTTGTCGACGGATCCCTGGGGACCCGAAACGATGTCGGACCTGGACCGCTCTGCAGCCGGTGTGACGGCAGAACCAGCCGATGCCACCGACAGCTTTCGAATTTCCTCAATGTTTCTCAAGCGACTTGTTGGAATTCCCCCAGAAGATCTGACTTTGAAGCTGGAATGGATTGACGGGGGCAATGATGTTCGAAAGGATCATCGAGTTCGTGTCACCGGTAGTGTGAGATGCCGGACGCTATTGAGCTTCGGTTTGTTTGATCGAACGATCCAGTCCGTTTCGTTGAGCCCGATTTCCCATTAGGAGTCTCATTCATGCGTTTCGGAAGAGTCGAGCGTGAAGCATTCGGATGGGGGGGCGATCGCCGGATGAG
>JBJSWM010000350.1:0-2006 GCA_046085865.1 Pirellulaceae bacterium | reverse complement strand
CCACATCCTTCAAGGAGCCGTTGGTGTTGAACTGGACCGTGAGGTCACCGTTGGAGAGCGTGGCACCATGAGCCCAACTGCCTCCAGCAACCAGCCAAATACAGGCGACCCAGAGCATCTGGTTGGGACTCATGAATAGGTTCATCTCGTCGAATCCTCGTCCGGTGGGATGAATCGAAGGAGGGGTGAGGATTCCTTCGAATGGAAATTCAATATAAGCCTTCTGCAAGCAGCGATTCAATCACGGAATGCAGAGGTTTTCCACCAGTTTATCCACAGGCAGGCCACTGCTGGAAAAGGAGGGAAATGGGGTAGGTAGGGTAGATCGCATCGAGGGCGAGGCAAGAAGTTGGCTTCATCGATTCCAGAGGATTTGGCCAGTGGAGCAACCGGGCAGGTGGGCGTGCAGCGGCGTTTCGGGAAGCAGGTTCAGGACCACAGCGAGTCGATCGGCCTGCCACCATCGACGATCGGTGTGGGGCGGTTTTCGGCATTGAGCAGACGAAGATTTGGATCGATGCCAAGAGCCTGGTAGATGGTGGCGGCGAGATCTTCCGGAGAGACAGGTGCATCGATCGGGTAGGCGGCATCGGCGTCGGATCGGCCCAAGCAAGATCCACCGGGAATTCCTGCACCGGCAAAGACGGCTGAAAACAGGGTGCTCCAGTGGTCCCGCCCCCACTGCGCGTTGGCCGTCGGTGTGCGACCCATTTCACCGGTTGCGATGACCAGGGTTTCATCGAGCAATCCGCGCTGTTCGAGATCGATCAAAAGAGCCGAAAGGGATTGATCGAATGTGGGCAGCAGGTGCTTTCGGACATCCTCACTATGTTGGTGCGAATCCCAGCTGTAGCCATCGACGCAGTCGTAGTGAACCGTAACGTAACGGACTCCGGCTTCCACAAGACGCCTCGCCATCAGAGTGGACTGACCAAACAGATGGCGGCCGTAAAGATCGCGGAGCTCAGCCGGTTCGCCACTCAGATCGAGCGCCTGAATCACTTCGGGACTAGTCACCAGATCCATCGCGCGTTGACGAAGTGCATCCAATGGGGCTTGGCGATCGAGTTGGTCTAGTGCGCGCCGCTGACGATTGAGTTGGTCAAGAAGTTCACTACGCTGGTGCCATCGATCGATCGTCAAACCGTCTTGAGGCGCCATGCCCTGGATGCGAAACTGGAGTTCCTGGTCGGTGCAAGGACGCCAGTAAGGGTTGTCCTGAAGATCTCGCTTCTCGATGCGCGTGGTCAACGGCTGGTACCTGGCACCCAGCCATCCGGCATGTTCTCCCGGTCTGGGGTACTGACCTTGCTCCTGAAGGCGGCCAAGCGAATTGGGGATCACCATGTAGCTGGGGAGTTTTTTCCGAGCGGCATCGGTGTGGTTCTGGTGTTGATGGTCGATCACCGATCCCATGGAGGGCCAGTCGTTGGGCGTTGGGCTGAATCCAGCACCGATCGGGACATGCCAGCGATGGCCGGTCTGAATGTAGTGGGCGCCACCGCTGTGATCGTTCCAGGAATGCGACATGGTGCGAACGACGCGATACTTGTCGCTGATCGCAGCCAACTTGGGGAGATGCTCGCAAATCCTAAGTTCCGGCGTTCGGCTGGAAATGGGCCGAAATGGCCCGCGAATCTTCTCCGGCGCATCGGGTTTCATGTCGAAGGTCTCCAGTTGACTGGGGCCTCCAAACAGCAACAGGAAGATCACCGATTTCGCTTTGGGTGTTCCATTGGGTGGCGTCGAGCCAGCCGCAAGTAGGTGGGGAAGGCAGCCTACCATGCAACCAGCTCCACCCACTCTCAGAATCTCGCGCCGGGAAATCCGATCGCACACCGTTCTCGGAGTCCCCAGCAACCGCAGCATGATCATTTTCCTGCAATCACGATCGTCCGCCCCTGCACCTCGACTTGTCTCAACATACAATTCCGTCCGGAGAAAATCGAATCATTTTCAATTCTTTGGATGCCTACCACGTTGCAGTTAGCGAAGTCTGGTTTTGC
>JBJSWM010000349.1:0-1801 GCA_046085865.1 Pirellulaceae bacterium | reverse complement strand
GTACAACTCCGCCATCGCCCGCTTGCGGTAGCCACCATCGCCAGATGGTGGATGGGACTTCGGTGGACGTCCAACCCAACCATCCACCGCGTGGCCGCGGTGGCTACCAAGAGACGGCACCTGCCAAGAAAACATCCAATCCGCTTGCGGTAGCCACCATCGCCAGATGGTGGATGGGACTTCGGTGAACGTCCAACGCAACCCTCCACCGCGTGGCCGCGGTGGCTACCAAGAGACGGCATCTACCAAGCAAACATCCACTCCGCTTGCGGTAGCCACCATCGCCAGATGGTGGATGGGACTTTGATGGACGTCCAACGCAACCCTCCACCGCGTGGCCGCGGTGGCTACCAAGAAGTCGGTGGCAATGAAGAGTTCCGGATTCTCTACCAGCCGGGTTCTACTCTTCATCTTCCTCTTCGCGCGTATTCTTCTCGGCTCGTTTACCACGAGGCACCTCTGGCAATTTCCGCCCAGGCTTCTTCAAGATCGGACGAAGCTCCCGTACGAAGTCATCGGCGTTCTGGAACGACTGATAGACGCTTGCGAATCGGACGTAAGCCACCTGGTCTTCAACCGCAAGCAGCTCCATCACCTTCTCGCCAATCAACCTGCTGGGAACTTCCAGTTCGTTCTCCTCCATGATCGCTTGCTCCACCATCTCCGCCATCAATTGGATCTTGGTCGCTGAAATCGATCGCTTCCAGCAAGCTCGCTCCAGGCCACGGATGATCTTGTCGCGAATGAATGGCTCCCGCTCGCCAGACTTCTTCACCACCAGCAGCGAACCTTCCACCCGCTCAAAAGTTGTAAAACGCCGCTTGCAGAAATTGCACTGCCGCCGTCGACGAATTGCCTTCCCATCGTCGACGGATCGGGAGTCACGGACACTATCGTTATCGCGTTGGCAGTAGGGGCATCGCATCGCAGCACCTTCTCTTCAGATTGCATCGCCGGAGTCGGATTCAATTCCAAATACGCAGGCAGTGACAGCAATGGGAGCGAGAAACCCCAAAATAGCTCTCCAGTTCCATCGATCGCCGCCTGCCATCGCCCGCATACCTATTTCTGCCACTTTCTTTTTGGCGGTGGTCCAGAGCGTTCTGGCTTGGCGGCAATCAATCGATGGCTGTTTGGCCCCAGAAGGTCATCCAGCCTTGCCCGCAACTCCGGAACCACCTCCACACGATGCTTATGATTTCGAATCGCCACACTGTCTCCATTGGCCAAGCGAAGCACCATCACCACCGTTTGCGACCCCTGATAGCCCTTCAGGATGCTGTCCAGCGCTGGCAGCACGGCTTCGCCATGCAACGATTCTTCGATGTCGATCCGAAGGCCAGTCGTGAATCGAGAAGCCGCCTCTTCGATCGGGATGATTTCATTGACGATCAGATTCGCTTCATCTCCGCTGCGTCGATCGACCGCGCCCTTGATCAGCACCACCGATTCTGCCTTGACCATTTCCCCCTGGTCGGCAAAGCCATCGGGCCAGAGGATGCATCGCACCACACCTTCCAAATCCTCCAAATCGAAATTGGCATACTTCGAAGGGGCCCCCGGCTTGGGATTTCTAGTATGAGCCAGCTTGATCGCGCCGATCATCCCGCCGACCATCACTTCCTCGCGATGCTGTAGCGTCCGCAAGCTTTTGGTGCTTTGGTTGGCGTAAGCCGTCAGGCTATCTCGGTACGGCTCCAATGGATGCGACGAAAAGTAAAACCCCAGGACCTCTTTCTCAAAAGCAAGCTTCTCCTTCTCAGGGAACTCGGAAATGGCGGGTAGGCTTTGCGTCTTGGTC
>JBJSWM010000348.1:0-9405 GCA_046085865.1 Pirellulaceae bacterium | reverse complement strand
AACGATCTTCCCGATCGATTGCCTTGGGCTTGAGGATGCAAGCCTTCTAGATTCCTACAGACGGCCCAAAAAGGGTGTGAAAGGCGGTTTGCCGGAGGTCAACCGTTGAACATACAGCCTCCGGTGCCGCATTGCGGTTTGCCGCAACCTCCTTGCATGGTCGGTAGGGAATTCTTCGAAGCCATCGCAGGCGTCGCAGTGACGCTCAGTTGCTTTTCCAGTTTCGTGCTGCCGCATTTTGGGCATTCAGGCCGTTCTGTCTTCGATCGGACCAAAACTTCGACAACTTTGCGACACTGTTGGCACTGGTACTCGTAAAGTGGCATGAAGTTATCCTTTTCCGTAGTTTGGACGAACCAACAATCAGTCCTCGCTCATTTTATCTTAGGTCGGTTTTCCGATGAATCCCTCCTTCGCCGCCCCCGGTGACTCCCTTGCCAGTAGCATCCGACGTCGCTGCATCGAAGTTGAATCGCAACAGCGACTTACGGTACACTAAATTAGCGGGGGAAGGTCGATCTGATGGACGATTCGAACCATCCTCCTGTATTCCCTGCCTGAATGACTTGCCCGCCAACGCCTTGGGCGCCAGGTGTCATGACCACCTTGAGCGCTTTGGAATTTCCTCTTGGGATGCCTGTCTGGCTTGCCTCGAAAAATCTGTGAAAGGATCGAATTCGATGAGACGATGCTCGGTTCATCGGACCCTGTTCCAACGGGTGCTGGCCTGCGCATGGCTGGTTGCCAGCTTCGGCATGGTATCGCCAGCGGTTGGGGAAGAAACCAAACCGCTCGACTTCAATCGCGATATTCGCCCCATTCTCTCTGACAAGTGTTTTGCATGTCATGGGCTCGACGAGAAGAAGCGGGAAGCCGATTTGCGACTGGATGAAGCGAGTGGTGCCGTATCGGGATCTGGTGGTCGGGTGATTGTTCCGGGGGATCCAAAAGCCAGCGTGCTTTGGGAGCGAATTGTGACCGACAACCCTGATGAGGTGATGCCGCCCCCAGAGTCGAACAAATCGCTCGACGAACGCGAAAAGGATTTGATTCGTCGCTGGATCGAACAAGGTGCGGAGTATCGGAGACACTGGTCGTTTGAGCCTGTTCAGGAGGCGCGGGTCCCTGAAGTTTCGGCGGTCACGCATCCGATCGATCGCTTTCTGGCCGCTCGCTTGGCCGAAAAAGGCTGGGACTTCAATGAACCGGCGACAGATGCAGAGTTGATTCGCAGAGTCGCGATGACGCTGACGGGGTTACCAGCCACGTTGGAGCAGCTGGAGGCGTTTCGGAGTGATTCGGCACCTGGTGCGTACGAAAGAATGGTGGACCGATTTCTGGACCATCCTGCGTACGGCGAAGAGATGGCCAGACACTGGCTGGATGTGGCAAGGTATGCCGACACTCACGGATTGCATTTGGATAACGAACGACAGACCTGGGCCTATCGCGATTGGGTGGTCCGTGCCTTCAACGCGAATCTTCCGTTTGATCAGTTTACGATCGAGCAGCTGGCAGGAGATCTGCTTCCCAGCCCTACGGTCGATCAGTTGATCGCGACAGGATTCAACCGGTGCAACGTAACCACCAGCGAAGGTGGATCGATCGATGCGGAGTTCCATTTTCGTTATGCAGTCGACCGTGCCAGCACCACCATGCAGACATGGATGGGGCTAACGGGTGGCTGTGCGGTTTGCCACGACCACAAATTTGATCCGATCTCCCAAAAGGAGTTTTACTCGTTCTATGCTTTCTTCTACTCGGCAGCGGATCCAGCAATGGATGGCAATGCCCTGCTGACCTCGCCCGTGGTTCAAGTCAGGTCCAGTACGGTTGAGAAGGGCTTGGAGCAGATCGATCGCCAGATGGCCGAGCTGGATCGGCTTGCAATCGAACGGGCTCAGGGGTTGGAGTATGTCGATCCTGCCAAACTGAACCCGCCTCCGCAGCCAACGCAGTCGACAACCTTTTGGCTGGATGAAGGATTCATCGAGGGTGGAAAACTGACCGCCGCAGGGGCTCCACTCCAGATCACGGATGCCAGTCAGGGCCCCGTGTTCGCCGGAAGCAAGTCGTTGAAGCGGAAGGAGGGGGGGCTGGGGCAGGACGTGTGGGAATCGACAGGACGGGTGCTGAAGCTTCCGCAAGAACCGTTTTTCACCGCTCAGGTTTGGATCGATCCCAACGACCTTCCCAAAGCGATCATGCTCCAGTACTTCAAGGGTGGATGGAACCACCGAGCGGTTTGGGGAGATGATGAAATCATCCCATGGGGGGCACCGAAGACCCCGGAAAGATTTGCGATGGGCGGCCTGCCCGAAGCAGGGAAGTGGATCGAACTGAAGGTACCAGCCGACAAGCTGGGCTGAAAGCAGGCGATGAAATCACCGGCTTTGCCGTCACTCAGCATGGTGGCACGGTTTATTGGGATGCAGTGGGAGTCGAAGGCCGCGTCGATCCTGCATCCGATCCTGAACACTCCATGTCGGCATGGTTTGCGATGGCTGCCAAGCAACCGCCGGCGGAACTGCCCGAGCGATGGAGAGCACTGTTTGGCAAGTCTTGGCCGGATGTCCAAGAGGTGGCAAGTGATGAACAGGAGGGATGGTCAGCGATTCGAGCGTACTACTTGAAGCGGGTCTGTGTAAAAACGAAGGATCAGTTTCAGGATTTGAATGAGCGGTCGGGAAGCCTGACGCAGCAAAAGAACCAACTGCTTCAGTCGCAGCCTAGCACCTTTGTTTTTCGCGACATGGAACAGCCGCGACAGGCCAATGTCATGATGCGAGGTGCGTATGATAAGCCGGGCGATGCGGTGGAGCCGGCGGGCCTGAGGATCCTCCCGCCAGTGCCGTCCACCACTAGCAAGCCTCGGCTCAACCGACTTGACCTGGCGCGCTGGTTGGTCGCTCCCCAGCACCCTCTGACAGCTCGTGTCACCGTGAATCGATTCTGGCAGCAGGTATTTGGTGTTGGTCTTGTCAAAAGCAGTGGAGATTTCGGATCGCAAGGCGAGGTTCCCAGCCACCCCGAACTGCTAGACTGGCTGGCCAGAGATTTTCAGTCCCATGGTTGGGACATCAAACGCCTGATGCGACAGCTGTTGACCACTCAGGCTTTCCGGCAGTCGGCCAGGGTGAGCCAGGAGAAGTTGTCGGGGGATCCGGAGAATCGGCTGTTGGGCCGCGGTCCGCGCATTCGATTGGATGCAGAGCAATTGAGGGATCAGGCACTATTCGCTAGTGGCTTGATCGATATGGAGATGGGGGGCAAGGGAGTCAAACCTTACCAGCCACCGAATATTTGGGAGCCGGTTGGTTTTGTTGGTTCGAACACGCGATTCTATCAAGAAGACCAGGGAGCTGCCCTCTATCGACGAAGCCTCTACACGTTCATCAAGCGAACCGCGCCTGCTCCATTTATGATCAATTTCGATGCGCCCAATCGCGAGCAGTCGTGCACGCGACGCGAGCGTAGCAACACACCGCTGCAGGCTCTGCAGTTGATGAATGATATTCAGCACGTGGAGGCCGCTAGGATGCTCGCGCAGAGAATCCTCATTGATCTTCCGCAGGGCAGTCCGGCCGAACGGCTGGAATTGGCCACGAAACTCCTTCTCGCTCGTTCGCCCACTCCCAAAGAAGTCGAGATCCTGGCGAGGCAGTTGGAGCAACACCTGGTGAAATTCCGTCAGGATCTGCCGGGTGCAACGGCCTTGGTCACGGTCGGAAAATCGATCCCCTCCGAAAGGCTCGACAAGGCGGAACTTGCTGCCTGGACCATGGTCGCCAATACGTTGCTGAATCTTGATGAAACCATTTCCAGGAACTGACCCCATGTCGCTGCCACTACACGACCTTTCGATGCGATGGAATCGGCGTCAGTTTTTCGGGCGGGAGGGGATCCGTTTAGGGACTCATGCTTTGGCCGTCCTCGCCGGCCAACGGCTGCTGTCCACCCCAGTTGCCGCGTCGGATTTGCAGCGGCAAGCGGCAAGCGCCGTCCATCCCGCTTTGCCAGGTCTTCCTCATTTTGCGCCGCGCGCTAAGTCGATCATCTATCTCCACATGAACGGAGGTCCTTCACAGATCGACACGTGGGATTACAAGCCGCGTTTGAAAGAGTTTTTCGATAAGGATCTCCCGCCAAGCGTGCGCGGAGAACAGCGATTGTCGACCATGACCAGCGGTCAAGGCCGTTTCCCTTGCGCACCGTCGAAGTTCCGCTTCCAGCCGATGGGGCAGTCGGGGATCTGGGCCAATACCGATCTGTTTCCGTACACTTCCAAACTGGTCGATGAAATCACTCTGGTGCGATCGGCCAGCACCAATGCGATCAATCATGATCCAGCCTGCACTTTCGTGATGACGGGATCGGAGATCCCAGGAAAGCCGAGTATCGGTTCTTGGTTGGCCTATGGGCTTGGGAGCGAAAATGAGGATCTTCCAGCGTTCGTCGTCCTGACTCCCCAGTTCCCACAGGACAGCAACGGACAAGCTCTCTTCAGCCGGATGTGGGGAAGTGGTTTTCTTCCGACCCGTTTCAACGGGGTGGCGCTTCGGGGAGCAGGTGATCCCGTGCTCTATCTACCGAATCCTGCCGGTGTCGACCGCGAAACTCGCCGAACCATGCTCGACGCGCTTCAGGCATTGAATCGCGATACCTTAGAGCGACTGTCCGATCCAGAGACGGAGACGCGAATTTCGCAGTACGAAATGGCATTTCGAATGCAAAGCAGCGTTCCTGAACTAGTGGACGTTTCAAGGGAGACCGAAGCGACACTCAAGATGTACGGCGATCGGGTGAAGGAGCCGGGGTCTTTCGCACACAGTGCGCTGCTGGCCAGAAGGCTTGTGGAACGGGGGGTACGGGTGGTCCAGATCGCTCATCGCGGATGGGACCAACACGGTGATCTACCTCGGCAAATCGGAAATCAATGCAAAGATACAGACCAAGGCTCTGCTGCCCTCTTGCAGGATCTGAAACAGCGGGGATTGCTGGAATCGACGTTGGTGGTTTGGGGGGGCGAGTTTGGTCGCACGGTTTACTCCCAGGGGTCCCTGTCGGCCGACAATTATGGTCGCGATCACCATCCCAGGAACTTCTGCATGTGGTTTGCAGGGGGAGGGTTCCGAAAAGGTTTTGTCTTCGGCGAGACCGATGACTTCAGTTACAACATCACCCAGCAGCCAGCACATATCAACGATCTGAATGCGACGATCCTGGCGGCGATGGGAATTGACCATCAGCGTCTGTCATTCAAATTCCAAGGATTGGATCAGCGATTGACTGGTGTGGAGCAGCCGAAGGTGATTCCCGAACTTCTTGCCTGATTCTCGATGTGGTTTCTGAAGCCCTTTTGAAAGTGGAATCCCTCGTCGGCAAAGGGGATCTGGGCTAAACTAACCCCATCAACCGATTCCTGGTGGGTACCCTTGTTTTTTATGAGGCAAAATCGATGTCCGCAATTCGATACGCGTCGTTCTTTGGAATCTCTCGAGCGATGGGACGTACCTTGCTGCTGGGATCCGGTTTCTCGTTGCTGACTGGTGTCTTGCCGGATGACATATCGCCCATGCAGTCGAGCGTCTGGGGGCAGGAGGAGAAGAGCAACGAGTTTGAATTGACGATGGCGGAACTGCTCAAACGGTCCAGGACGCCTGCGGATCTGGAGCCGTTCATGGCGAAACTGGACGAAGCGATCAAGAAGGAGCCGCTGGACGCCAGTTTGATTCCGATTGAAATGCAGTTGGCGATGCTGCGATTTTCCAGCGACAGCCCTGATGGAATGGATCGCTTCCGACGTTTCGTGGAAAAGCTGTCCGAGGCAAAGGACAACGAGATAGCCGATCGCTATTTCTATGTTGCCGTCAACAATTTCAGCATGGTCGGCGGGGAAAAGCATCCCGAGGTCGCCATGAAGTGGCTCGATAAGGCACTCGAGAAAGTAGGCGATAGCAACGTTGCGATCAAAACCAATCTGGTCGGCAACAAAGCCAATCTGATCGCCAGTGGCGGTGATCTGGATGGGGCCAAAAAGTTGCTGGATGCCACCTTGGAGGAACTGCGAGTCGGCATTCTGGAGGACCGCGTCTCAGCTTCGTCGCTAGGATCGGTCGCGCTTCGATACCGCAACCTACTGGCGGAAAAGTATCCCGAGGAAGCACAGGCCATTCTTGAAGAAGCGGAATCGACCTTCAAGAAGCGACTGGCGATGGATAAGGTCGCCATCGAAGATGCGATGGGATACGCCAACATCAAGATTTCGCTGGCGGACGAATTGACCTACAGCGACGCCACGAAAGCCAAGGAAATGCTGGATGGGCTCAAGGAAGAGCTCAGCGGCTTGATGGATAAAGTCAATGACCAGGCCAAGCCGAACCTGGAGAGGATGGTGAAGAATATCGAGCAGCAGTTGGCGCGCATGGAAGGCGCACTGCGTCGCGAGAAGTTGGTCGGCACCGAAGCCCCTGAACTGGAAGCGGAAACCTTCGTGGCGATGAACCCGGTGAAAATGGGTGACCTCAAGGGGAAGGTGGTCTTGATCGATTTTTGGGCTGTCTGGTGTGGCCCTTGCATCGCTACCTTTCCCCATCTGAAGCATCTGCAGGACACCTATGCCGAAAAGGGCTTGGTGATCCTCGGTGTGACTCGGCCCTATGGATTCCAATGGGATGAGGCGACCGGAAAGGCGGTGCGAGGCGAAGAGGAGCCATCGCTGGAAGTGGAAGTTCAGATGCTGGAAAAGTTTCGCAACTCGTATGAACTGAAGCATGGATTCGTGGTCGCCCCGAAGGAAAACACTTTCTTCTCGAAGTACGAAGTTTCTGGTATTCCTCAGGCGGCCGTTGTCGACAAAGCAGGGAAGATCCGTTTGATCCGGGTTGGAAGTGGACCGGCCAACGCTCAAGCGATCGAGGAGACGATCCAGAAGCTGTTGGATGAGTGATCCGAATGGCGTTGCGAACCTAACGAGGAAATGCAAAAGGCTCCCGCGCGGCTGATGATCCGTGCGGGAGCCTTTCTCATGGGAGCGGCGCGTAGGCTTCGGTCGGTGAGGCGATCAGCGAGTTGGTCCCTTCTTCAGTTCGAATAGAAACTGGCTATCGCGATGATCGATCGAAACGGTTGATCCATCCGGGACTTCCCCCTTCAGCAGGAGGGATGCCAACTCGTTTTGCAATCGATTCTGGATCACTCGCTTTAGCGGTCGGGCCCCGAACGCTGGGTCAAACCCGTCCTCTGCAAGAGCCGGCAAGGCAGCTTCGGTCAACTGAATCGTAATCTGCTGTTGCGAGAGCAATTTCCTGAGTCGATTGAGCTGCAGGTCGACGATATGCCGAATCTGCTCCTTCTTCAGTGGTTCGAAGACGATGACCTCATCGAGCCTGTTGAGAAACTCCGGCAGGAACTTGGCACGAAGCGGCTCTTGCAGAGCTTCGTACATTTCCTGTGGTGTGCCTCCTTCTTCCGCGATTCGCTGAATGATCGGACTGCCGATGTTGCTGGTCATGACAATGATCGTGTTGGAAAAATCGACTGTCCGTCCTTGACCGTCCGTCAGCCGTCCATCGTCCAGCACCTGCAGCAATACGTTGAAGACATCAGGGTGTGCCTTTTCGACCTCATCCAAAAGGACAACCGAATAGGGCCTTCTACGGACCGCTTCCGTCAGTTTTCCACCTTCTTCATAGCCGACATATCCTGGAGGGGCGCCAATCAACCGACTGACATTGTGCCGCTCCATGAACTCGCTCATGTCGATCCGAACCATCGCCTGTTCGTCGTCGAACATCATTTCCGCCAGCGCTTTGCATAGTTCCGTCTTCCCGACTCCTGTAGGGCCAAGGAACAGGAAGGAACCGATGGGGCGACTGGGGTCCTGCAGTCCACTTCGGCTTCGGCGAACGGCATTGGATACCGCTTCCACTGCAGGTTGTTGTCCAACGACCCGCTGGTGCAGTCGTTCTTCCATCACCAGCAGTTTCGCCTTTTCCGTCTCCATCATGCGGGACACCGGCACACCCGTCCACTGACTGACGATGTCTGCGATCTCCTCGGCGGTGACTTCCGTCCGCAGCAGTTTTCGCTGGGAGGCAGGGCCTTCCTTGGATGGCTGATCTTCTTCTTGATCGATTTGTCCCTGAAGCTTTCTGCGTCGCTGGTCGAGTTCGAAAAGCTTCTGATAATCTTCTTCAGAAACCGCTAGTCCCCCAGACTGCTTTTCCTTGATGGCCGCCTCCAGCCTCCGGAACTCGGCCTCTGTCTGATCCAAGGACTGACGAATCGATTTGACATCCGAGAGGCCCATTTTCTCCGCCTCCCACTGCTCCCGCAGGTTCGCCAATTCCTTCTGGAGTTTCTCCATCTCCTCGTCAAGATCTTCCAGCGTCTGGCTGGTTGTCTCTTCGGATTCGTCAGCCAGTTGACGCTGAGCGATTTGGAGTTGTCGGAGGCGTCGTTGGACTTGGTCAATTTCCGTAGGGACGCTTTCCCTCTCCATCGCCAATCGGCTGGAGGCTTCATCCACCAGGTCGATCGCCTTGTCTGGGAGGAATCGATCCGTGATGTAGCGATTGGAGAGATTGGCGGCGGCCACCAAGGCCGAGTCGCGGATTTTTACACCATGATGCGCTTCGTAGCGTGCCTTTAGGCCGCGAAGAATGGAGACGGTGTCTTCGACTGAGGGTTCCCCAACGAAGACAGGCTGGAAGCGGCGTTCCAGTGCGGCATCCTTTTCGATGTGCTGCCGATACTCATCCAGCGTCGTAGCGCCGATGCATCGCAGTTGGCCTCGGGCAAGTTCGGGCTTCAGCAGGTTGGCGGCATCGCTGCTACCTTCGGCTGATCCTGCGCCAACGACCGTGTGCAGTTCGTCGATGAACAGAATGATTTCGCCACCCGACTCCTTGACTTCCTTGATGACTGCTTTTAGCCGTTCTTCGAATTCGCCGCGAAACTTGGTGCCGGCGACAAGTCCACCCAGATCCAACGAAATGACTCGCTTGTTCTTCAGGCTCTGAGGCACATCCCCCTCAACGATGCGCAAGGCCAGGCCCTCGGCAATCGCGGTCTTTCCCACCCCCGGCTCACCGATCAACACAGGATTGTTCTTGGTGCGGCGCGACAGCACCTGAATGACGCGACGAATCTCCTGATCTCGACCGATCACTGGATCCAGCTTGTTCTTCTTGGCGAGTTCCACCAGGTCAATGCCGTACTTTTCCAGTGCCTGAAACTTTCCCTCCGGATGCTGGTCTGTCACTCGTGCGCTCCCTCGGACCACTTGAAGGCCCTGCATAAGATCCTTTTCGGTCAAGCCATTAAGCTTCAGAAGTTCTTTCGCCTTGCAATCGACTTTCGCCAATGCCAGGAATAGATGTTCGGTGCTGACAAAATCGTCCT
>JBJSWM010000347.1:0-758 GCA_046085865.1 Pirellulaceae bacterium | reverse complement strand
ACTTCTACTTCTACTGAGCGACTCGCCGAACTGCTGGGCGGAAAGCCCCTTCGACTCCAACTGCGGTCGGACCAGTTCGGCCAGGACATCGAATAGCACGAACAGATCACCCGCCAGCTTGGGGAACACATCGGCCTGCTTGTCGACCAGCTTCGTGAGATCGAGCCCCGTCACGGCACGCACGCGGTGAAGCGAGGTGACGTTGATCTCGATGGTCCAGGTCTGGCCCTTGGCGTCGGCGAACGATTTCATAGCGGGTTCCGTGGGGTTGGCTCTTGACTCTGGACTCTCAACTCTCGACTGGATTACGGCACAACCATCCATTCGGGAGCGTGATCGCTGTAGGTCGGTTTCGCGGTCACGGAAACCGTGATCGCTTCTTCGAGCGGTTCATTGCGGCTGAACTTGGTGATCGCCATCGAGGCCCGCAGCCCCTGCGTTCCAGTAGTTGCCTTGTCGCCGTCCAGGACTGCGAACTCGACGGCGGCATTTCCAAAGAACGCCGTGCGAATCGCGGTGAACCCGGCATCCGCCGTATCCCAAACCATCTCGAACTCGATCGACCCATCCTTGAGCGTGGCGAGCGTCGCTTTCCAGCCCGCGTTGCCGCGCGTCGTGGCATCGGCTTCTCCGGCTTCGACGGAGAGCGTCAAGTCCTTGACGTTCTTCATCTCATGCCAGTTGGGAGAGGCGTAGTTCCCCGTGTTGCGGTAGAGCTTGGCATCAAGGCCGAGTTTCACGCTCATGGAACGGTCCCA
>JBJSWM010000346.1:0-4055 GCA_046085865.1 Pirellulaceae bacterium | reverse complement strand
GTCGAGCGACGGCGGCGACCTCTGCCTCCAGCAGTAGAGATCGCAACTGGAAATTCTCGGGGCATTGCTCTGCCAGCTTCAGAAAGAGTCGGTTTGCTCCCGCTAGTTTGCGAAGCTTTCTTCCAGCGTTTTTCCGGATAGAACCGCTCGGTTCCCGCGATTCGATCAGCGCTTCATAGAATCGGTGCTCGGTGTGATGCAGCATCCCTTTCGAATCCGCTTGGTACTCTCCGGAGAGGTCGCAATAGCGATCGGCTTCCTTCCAATCACGCCAGTGATACGCGACGATCATCTGCGTCAGGAAGAAGTAATGCGCGAAATGACGCGAGGAGAACTCAGCCATTCTCCCATGAAGCGACGCGCGAATCCTTTCGGAATCGAAGTCCCGCAAGCCGTTGCCATCGGACCCCAGCAAACTGCAGGACAAGAGGATCGACCGAATTGCATCCCGAGGTTCCTGCTGCCCTAGACGCTCCAACTCATCCAACCATCCCACCCCTTGTTGCTGGACTTCTTCTAGCGAACTGCCATGCAGGAAACGGGTAAGCGTATCGGCGCAGCAAGCGCATCCAAAATGGAAGTGGTCGCCAGTTTCACGGCCGTGTTGCCGAGCCAAATTCCAGAGACGCTGTGAGTCGGCTACGGGTCGGACCCAGGAGGTACTAAAGTAGCCAACGACAAATTCGACCTCCGGCCGCTGGAGTTTATTGTCGTATTTCTCCAACAGCTTCAGACACAGCTGTCCGTATTCGTGCCCAACCCGATGGCGGCCCAAGATGCCTCCATAAAAGATGCATCCCAGTGCCATGTAGGCGATCACACTCTCCGGCCAGTTTCCGTAACGCAACCCGTAATTGGAAGCTTTAGCGAGGATCAGAATACAGAGCTTGGGGTCGATTTGGAACGCAGCCTTCCCCATCGCGCAGAGAATCTGGACGGAGTGCTGGATTTGCGGATCGGTCATTTCGGGAAGGGACTCGATCGATGCAACCGAACGCCCTGCCATCCGCATCTGATTGAGCAGCAGCTCACGGACCAATGGAAGGGGCTGGAATTGAGCCGGCACCTTCATTCCCAATTCGGATAGCGTGGTGCGGCCAAGCTGGTACGCGTCTTGGAAACGGGTGGTGTTGCTGCGGAAGTGAATCTGCTTCTGGACGATGCGGACTCGATCCGCCTCCGCACCATTCAGTCGCGATGCGGACTCGAAAAACTCGTCCGCTCTGGAGAATGCAAACGACTGGACAGCGCGGTCTGCTGCTGCTTCGTAGTATTTTGCTGCCTTGGGAACTTGGTGCCCCAACTCGAAATGCCTCGCCAATGTCTCCGGCTCCGCGTCACCATGCAACTCCCACTGTGTCGCGATTTCCAAATGGCATGCCGTACGTCGCGACGATGCAATAGCATCCAGCAGACTCTCTCTCACGCGATCATGAAAGGAATCGATCTGCTGCGTTCGATCGGTGGCTCTCACCAGATGCTCGGACTTCAACCGCTTCAGGAGCGTCGGAGACCGAGTTGGATAGCCTGCAGCACGAACCGCCACAGGGTAGGGGATTGGCTGGCCTGCGACGCAGAGGACTTCCAGCACACGACGGCAATCCTCGGGCAACTTCTGAATCCGATCCCGAAGGATCTGATCCAATGGAAGCCCCGAGGTCTCCCAGACCGTTCCTCCTGCCAGCAGGTGTCGAGCCAATTCGTAGACAAACAACGTCTCCCCACCCGATTCCTCGACAATCCAATTCGCCTTCTGTTCGCGATCGGGGGTCGTTGTCGGAAGTAAGCGCAGCGCCAGTTGTCGAGTCGCCTCGGCTGTCAATGGCTGGACCGTGTGCTGTGTCCACTGGACGTGGTTCGAGTCGACTCGGAGGCGGATTTGTTCGAATTGCGCGAGGATTGAATTGTCCTTGGCGTACTCGCTGCGATGCGCCGTGATGAGAAGTATTGGCAGCGGATCGGGGCCCTCAAGCAGCTTCGCGATCAGCTCCACACTCTGCAGGTCACACCACTGGATATCATCGACCAGAAGCACCAGAGGCTGACGCTTACGGATTCGTCGGAGCAGTTCCTTGAGCGAGGCTAAGGCGATCGACCGAAGCTCCAGCAAGTCGCCTCCGGCAACCGGAGGGAGGCGAGTCACCTCCGGCAGCTGCTCGAGGACAGGAAAGATTCTTGCTAGGGCGCGCACCTTCGACGGAATCAGTTCTCGCCGATCCCAGGTGGACAGTGGGATCAGATTGCGGACCAACGAATCGATCAGGCTATCAAACCCCTTGTAGGGGACCGTCTCCTGTTCGTAACACTTGCCCGTGAAAATGGCGGGCGATCCTCGACGACGAAAATCGGACAGCGCTGCTTCGATCACCGCAGTCTTGCCGACACCGGAAACTCCATCCAACATCACCACCACTGTCCGTCCCTCCTCCATTCGTTCGAATGCATCCTGGAAGGTTGCCAGCAGGTCCTCTCGGCCCACCAGAGGGAAATCTAGCCTGGGTGAAGCGAAACCATCGATGAGCACTGACGAGCGGGAAAAGCACTTCAGAACCTCCGGACCAGTCGGGCGTTGCCCGGGGTCTCGCGTCAGCAGCGCACGGCACAACCGCAATAGATCCTCCGGAATATCGGCTCGCCATCCCGACGGGCAAGGGGCATCCTGGATCTGCTTGACTTCCAGCAGCTTCCTACCCTTTTCGGCGAAGGGGTAGCGGCCTGCGAGAACACGGAAAAGCATGATGCCCAGTGAGTACCAGTCGCTAGCTGTCGTGATCGGCCGCGCAGCAGCTTGCTCAGGGGACATGAACGGCAATGTGCCGACGATCGACCTGGATTGCGAGTGGTACTCGGAGCTTCCGCTGAGGGAGCGGCTCTGAGGCTCCCGATCGCCGACCGCTTCGTGTTGCCAATCGGCCGCAAGATCAGCCACAAGGCCAAAGTCGAGAATCACAACCGATTCATCGCGCCGGCGCACCAGAGCGTTATCAAACTTCAGATCGCGGTGCAATTTCCCCGCTTCATGTAGCGACTGGATCCCCTGCGCCAGTTGGAGGAATGTGCGACGCAGTCGGTCGTAATCGAGCCGTGGGAGATCCGAAATAGGAGAATTCGACAGATTGGCTGGGACGGCCCCGAGGTTGGCTTCCTCGCGTGGCATGGTGAGGTCTATCGTCGCCTCTGATGTTGGTCCCGGAGCAGCATAATTCGCCGTCGGTAAGTCTACGGTGGCGCCCGAAGAATTCCCGTCAGATTCAGGCTTGCCCTGAGTGGATGGATCGAAGGGTACATTGCAAGTTGAAGGTGGGACCGAGTCGGACTGGAAATCAGCCGTGGGAGTTGGACCAGCCTCTTGGACCGCCTTGTCATCGCGAGGTGCCGTAGGAGCGGTCGATTCAGAAGGTTCAGGTCCCTCCCCTTCTGCAACCGCACCTTCCGTCAAGAACTTCAGCAGCGGGACGCTATCGTCGATCAACTCCATGGTGAAAAACCAGCAGTTGCCATCCGAAAACAGCTCATAGAGCGGCACAAGATTTGGGTGAGAAATCTCGGCTAGCGAACGGAACTCCTGTTTGAACAAATAGAGATTTCGCGGATCGAGTTTCTGGAGGGTCTTCAGGGCAACGGAGATACCGTGCTGGCGGTCGATCGCCTCAAAGACCATTCCCATTGCGCCTGCGCCAATTGGGCGAACCATCTCAAAGCGAGATTGAAGCGACAAGGGAAGTTCGAAGGCCATCCTCAAGGGATTGGCTCCAGAGCAAGGGGTGAGAAGGCAGGCGTTTCGCAGAAGCCCGGAACAGGTGTATTGTCGTTGTCCCATCGCAACGACTCAAGTGGCAACCTCGTTGCGTCGCACGATTTCCCACGGTCTGGCGACTTGTTGTGCTTTCGCCCAGAGAGATATCAGAGGACCACTGGCAGCGCCGATTGGATTAGCAGCTAGCGCACGTCCCAAACCTCAATGGTTTTCAACTGGGGTTTGTCTGGGTTGCAATCGCCATTTTGCCCCAACTTGAATCGGACATAGAACTCCACCGTACGGCTCATGCCGTACC
>JBJSWM010000345.1:0-1457 GCA_046085865.1 Pirellulaceae bacterium | reverse complement strand
TACTTCTGTCAGATCAGCGATTCGACGACAAGCTACGGTTCCTACTCCGGAGCAGTTCCCAACGAGAAGATCACGTGGGGTAAACTGGGCATCGAGACGCAGAAGTTCATCGTGGAAAGCGATGCAACCATCGTCGCTCCGCTGATCTTCGCCCATGTGCTCGGTTGGTAGACGAATCACCCCAGTCTGAGCACCGAAGTCGTTCGCAGCGCTTTTAGAAGCATCCGCATAGCTAACTGTCGGCTATTCAGAAACCTTCTCTCTTCAGCACCCTTCCATGCCGCAGCAAGAATGTACTCCATCATGTTCCCCGCAATTCCTGACATTCCGATTTGGCTTGCCTTCGCACTAGCCAGTCCTGCTTTTTGGGCGATTGTCCATGTGCTGGACGCCTACTGCGTCGATCGCATCTTCGAACGGCCGTGGATGGGGCTGATCACCAGTGGACTATGCACGGTCGCCATCCTTCCGGCCCTCTGGCTGTTCCTGGCCGTGGCAGGCATCGAGCCGATGCCGTGGAAAAACATCTGCCAGTGCTTGGCCTGCGGTATCCTATTCGTTGCAAGCCAGCGGCTCTATTTCCAGGCCCTGTCAATCACCGAGTCGGGGATTGTGGCAGCCTACTGGAACTTCATCCCTTTGCTGCTGCCAGTGGCCAGCTATCTGTTTTGGGGTGAGTGGCTGACATGGCAGCAGGCTGGCGGCAGTGCCATCCTGGTTGCGGGGTCAGTAGCCTTCTGTCTGCTGGATGGCAATCTTCAGTCCCGTTGGTCGGCGTTCGGACTGATGCTGTCGGGGGGACTATTGCAGGTTGCCTACTTCTTGATCCAAAATGAGCTTTTGCGCGAGTGCCCGGCTTTCCAGGCATTCGTTGTGATCTCGACGTCGATTGGCCTGGTCGCTCTAACGCCTCTCATCGCTAGGCCCGTCCGCAGCGCCTTCGCCTCCAACTGGCCACGCATACGCGCCGCGTTCGGTCTGCTTATCGTCATTGAGGCAGCGAACCTGATCGCCGTCGCCACCAGTCATTACGCAGTCAATCATGGAATCCCTTCGCTGGTGGCAGCAGTGGAATCAACGATCCCTGGCTACACCTTCGTTTTCTCTTTTATTCTCTATGCAACCACAGGAAAGCTGGGTGAGCGGGAGGCAAGGGAGCATCTCTTTCTGAAACTATCGCTGGTCCTGCTGCTGGCGTTCGGTGTGTGGCTTGTCTCGTAAGCCTCTGCACCAAGCCGCAGCCCCAGTGCATCGCCCGGTCCAGGCAGCGACTTATTTTTGAATCTTTTCCAATCGATCGAGAAATCCGCCATCGCGTTGGTGATGGATCTCTTGAGTGGCCAGGATCGCCATTGTCGATTGGCGATTCGTTATTCCCGGAATAGCGATCGATTGGAGGTTTGGAAATGAACGAGGAGCCCCAGCGGAAAGACTCTGTAAGCACTGGCCTGAATGAC
>JBJSWM010000344.1:0-1156 GCA_046085865.1 Pirellulaceae bacterium | reverse complement strand
ATACACCTTCTGAAACAAATGGCTCTGATCAAATTCGACTGCCCGCTCAAAATCCCGCTCCAATTCCCGACGGGATAAATTCAATACCTTGATCAGAATGGAAGCAGCTGGTTGCCGGTTGCGACAATCGACCAAATGCTGAAGCCCCCGCCAGGACGCTTCCAGCTTCTGGAATGCGGGCGCGTGAAGGACAAGATTCAGTTGCCGGTCGACCATCGCATCGATTCTTGCCAGATCCCGGTCGATCTGTTGCAGGATTTGTTGCCAAGTCCAGGCGTGCTGCCGCAGCTCCTGGGCGCCAACCCAGTCGATCAGTATTTGACGCCAGTCCGATCGCTTGAGAAATTGATCCAACTGCCCGGAATTGGCATCGCTGCGACTTTCCCGGTCGCCGCTGCGTTGCCTGGAAAGTGTTACCACGCGGTCCAAAAGAGAATGAAAGGGGCCATCTGAAGGAGGCGTTGCCACTTCGGGCGGCTCACGCCAAACCTCCCGCGTGCCGGCGAGACCTTGTGGATCGACTTCCGAACCACTCATCCCATACCCCCTGTGAAACGGAAGAAAAGTTCCAAGCGACTAGCCAAATCCAACACGTAATCTTCTCCGACTTCCTAGAATCGCCCGGTTGCCCTCCCAGGGTATCCCTTGTGAAGATGGGGTGGATGCAACCCCAGAAAACCTGGAATGGTCCGCTTCCCATCCATCAGACTCCCTAAATCTGCATGGATACCATCGCTTCCTGCAAGCAGCCAAACTGGCTTTTTACCTGCCGCTCTCTCGATCTTGGATCGTACCTGTTCGTTCGGAGCTTTCGACTCGCTATCGGGAATGAAAACGAGCAGGTGGGCGTTTCAACCCACCTGCTCCCCCACGGGCCCTCAACGAAACATGCAAGTCGCTATCCGTTCTTCCCATCCAGTTTGGCCACCATTCTCAAGGAGGCGTTGAGTTCTTCCATCTGCAACCAAGGGCGCAGGTGCGCAACGGCATTGTAGGAACCTGGCTGCCCTGGAATCTCAGTCACTTCGATCGATGCCTCCGCCAAAGGTCGTTCGGCTTTCTCCTTCTCCGAGGGATTCTTTGCGGTGCAGATGTAATCAGAGATCCAATTATTTAGTCGTTGTTGCAGATCATCACGTTCTTTGAACGATCCGAT
>JBJSWM010000343.1:0-1669 GCA_046085865.1 Pirellulaceae bacterium | reverse complement strand
CGAGAGCGCCGATCACCCGCCGTAACACCCTGCTTCCCGCGGTCCCCGCAACCGCCTCGCTGCCCCAACGAGACAAGACGTCAATCGTGATGGGGATGGCAAAGATTCCAAACAAGAACAGGGAACCCAAAATAAGCATGGATGGCACCTTCAAAACAGCCTGCCACCCCAGGGCTAACGCATACTTTTACCCAATGATTCCAAGGACTTTGGCAAGATAGTCGACGTTCCATCCGGCCATTCGGCGCCGCATGGCAACACTCTCTTTGTCCTTCTGCTGCTTCAGAAGGCTGATCGCAAAGCGTTTCAACCATGCCAAATTATCCGCCGCATGTCGGTTGCGAGTTCGATTCTCATCCTCTCGAAATGTCACGTCCAACGACCAATGAAGCGAGTTCTCAATCCTCCAGTGACCTCGCACCGCTCGTGCGAACTGACGGCCGTCCATATCCAACGAACTGATGTAGTAGCGCACCTCATTGGTCGATTTGGTCTTTGTCTCGCTGTTGCGAATCGCAATGCCTATCGTCCGAAGCTTTTCCCATTGCTCGTATCCAGGTAAGTCCTTCGGTGCTTCCAGCTGGTAATACGATAGTGTGTCTCGGCGACCGTGCCCTTTTTCTTCTTCGACATGCCGCTCTACCTCAACCTCCGCAAAGTCATTCTCCATATGCTGCACGACATAGGACTCGACCGCCGAATGCAGTTTCTCCTGATTCCCCTTGAGCGCCAAAACGTAGTGACCGCGACTATCGATGATCTTCCTGGCGATCTCCTTCTGGCAACCGACAGCATCGATTGTCACGATCGCTTTCTTGACCGAGATCTGGTCAATTAATGCTGGAATCGCTCTGATTTCGTTCGACTTTGCATCCGTCGCCAACTGCCCAAGACTGATTCCAAACTGCACCGACCAAGCACTGACCAGATGGAGTGGTCCAAGGTTGTTTCGGTGGTCATGCGATCTCCTCAACGGCTTCCCATCGACCGCAATGATTTCTCTCTCAACAGGTTCATCAGGAGTCGTCTCTACGACCTCAGATTTGATTGCGGCAATCCAATTTTCAAAGCAGGATTGGAATGCATGAGGCTGAAGAGCGGCTAGCAATCTCCCAATCGTATCGTGACTGGGAATGCCGCCAGGTAAGGGAAGGTGTCGAATGAGCCAATCGCGATGACTGTTCGCCCAGATGCCGATCGCATTGGGTCCATCGGCCCCGGCAATCACTGCGAGAACGCAGATGACAATCAAATCCCCAAGGAGGTGTTTTTGATTGATCGTCGAACGGGGATCTTTAAGCTCTTTGAAGTACTCACGGATATCGACGACATCATCGGCGTAAAGTTCAAACATGCGTGGCTCTCCCTGGAAAAGGACCAACACACAACGCGTCGGGACAGCCCTATCATTAGCAGATCACATCTTGCCGCGCCACCCCAGACTACCTAAAGTGCGCGCTAGCCCTGGTAGTTCTGCTGAGTTCGATGCATTGGTTTCGCAGGTTTTTGGTTTCGAAGCTGAATTAGTGGTTATGGATAAGCATGTTATCAAATCAAGGAAGAAATTTCTGGCTGTTAGAAATCGCGGCCGCACGATGGTGAAAAAATGTTTGGATAAAAGAGTTTCGTAGAATATTCGGTAGTCTTGGCCATTATAGGCCAGTGGGTT
>JBJSWM010000342.1:0-5244 GCA_046085865.1 Pirellulaceae bacterium | reverse complement strand
TTCCTGGTAGCGGGGCTAGCGGCCACTAGCTTGCAGCCTCCTAGCATTTGGTCACAGCAGGCCAATCGCGATTCCACGCCGTTCGTCGCTGGCCAGGATGGCTATGCTTGCTACCGCTGTCCGACTCTTGCGGTCGCTCTTGATGGCACGCTGCTTGCCTTCTGTGAAGGGCGAGTGAACAGTCATAAGGACGAGGACGATATCGATGTGGTGCTGAAGCGGTCCAGCGATGGTGGCCGGACTTGGGGGCCTTTGCAGGTGCTGGCCGATGACAATCGCAATCCTTGCAAGAACGCCTGCCCAGTCGTTCTGCCATCGGGTCGAATCCTCTTGGTATGGCTATGGAACCAGTGGATTCCATCCGAGAAGGATCGAACGACGCGCAAAGTCTTTGTGCTCCAGTCGGACGATGCTGGTGCCAGCTGGGCGGACCCGCGTGAGATCACCGAGTCGGTCTACCAGCCTCATTGGCGATGGTATGGAACGGGGCCATGTCATGGAATTGTCAAGCAGTTGGAGCCACATCGGGGGCGGATCGTGGTCGCCGCACGGCATTCAGCCACTGGGCAGCCAATGGCGGCACATTTTATCTACTCCGATGACGGAGGTCAGCAGTGGAGTATCGGTGGCACCGTGCCTCACCCGAAGAGCTCGGAAGCGACCGTGGTGGAACGAAGCGATGGGGCGTTGATGATCAATTGCCGCAATCAGGAGGACAGCCAGTCGCATCGTGTGGTCGCCATCAGTCTCGATGGAGGAGCGACATTTTCAGAGACCTATCTGGAGCGACAGTTGGTGGAGCCACGTGGCTGCCAGGGAAGTCTTCTGTTCCATTCCATCGACCCAGAGACGGGCAAAGGGCGAATCCTCTTTTCGAACCCTTCCAATGCTTCGATGCGATCGGATGGAACGTTGAAATTGAGCTGTGACGATGGGAAGAGCTGGATCCGCGCCTTCCGGTACGCTCCGAAACCAGCTCCCTATTTCACCGGCTACTCCGATCTGGCGGTGTTGTCCGATGGCAAGATCGGAATTCTTTACGAGCGGGGTGATCTTGGAGCGGAGGTTCGCAAGCGAGATCGTTACGATGAGGTGGCTTTTACTGCGGTGGAATTCGATCAGATCCAAGAGCCGCTTCCTTGAGGCGTTCGATGGAGGAGACTTGTCATGCAGCCGATCGTGATCCAACTGGAACGTCCGCGCGTCGAGCGGCTGCTGGAACCTTATCGTCAGAAGATCGGCAGGGATTATGACGGGTACCGCAATCATGTGATGCGCACCATCACCTACGCGATGCACTTCCTCCAGCAACAGCCGACGCTGGTCTCGTTGGTGGAGACGGCGTTCGTTTATCATGACATCGGCCTTTGGACCGATCGGAAGCTTGCCTATCTGGAACCTTCCGAGGCGATGGCGCTGCGAGACAACCAGCGTTATCTGTGGGGGCTGGATGACGAGGCTTTACGGGGAGCGATTCACTGGCACCACAAGCTGTTCCCATACCGTGGTCTGAATCAGGAATTGATCGAGGCGTGCCGCAAGGCCGACTGGATCGATGCCACGCAGGGGTGGATCCGAAAAGGGATCTCCAGAAGCGAGATCGCTCGGGTGGAAGCGGCTTTTCCAAACTGTGGTTTTCACCAGAGCCTGATGCGGCTGGCAAAGGATTACAGCGGATCGACCTTGCTAGGGGGGCTGAAGGTCTTTCGCGGTATTGTCAAATGGTGATCGACTTTTTTTGGATCGACCAAACGTATCGGAAAACATCCAAGACCATCGCAGGGGTTTTTATCGGCAGCAGCCGTTGCGATTCGAACCGCTCAGGATCGACTTCATGCGCATTTCGTTCGACATGGACGACACTTTAGTCCCGCTGCATCGGGAGGATGAACGAAAGGCAGACTGCCGATTGCTGTGCGGCGATCTGGTGCGTGCCGGGGGGATCCAATTACTGAAAGATTTGCAGCGAGAGCATGAGCTTTGGATCTACACCACTTCCTATCGAGTGCCGTGGAAAGTTCGCTGGAGCTTTTGGCTGAGGGGAATTCGGATCCGGCGAGTGATTCAGGAGGGGATTCATCGACGAATGATTCGCGAATACTCCTTTCAGCCGATCCCATCGAAATACCCGAAGCATTTTGGGATCGACCTGCATATCGATGATTCACCGGGAGTGCTTGCAGAAGGAAAGAGACTAGGATTTGAGGTTCTCTGGGTCGATGCCCGGGACCCGCAATGGGTAGAGACCGTCCGCAGTGGCATTGCTTCGCTGGTCGCATCGCGCGCTTAGGGATGATGCCAGACTCGGTTCAACGATCCCTGGACGCCATCGATTCCTACTTGG
The DNA here is from genome assembly GCA_046085865.1 of Pirellulaceae bacterium. GTDB lineage: Bacteria > Planctomycetota > Planctomycetia > Pirellulales > Pirellulaceae > JBEISR01. Next base: position 2,900 of record JBJSWM010000342.1, on the reverse strand, counting down.
AGGTGCCGGGAGGCACGACGTAGGAGAACGAGACCTCTCCATTGCCAGCAGCGGGTCCGTTGCCGTCCACGTAGGTGCGCACGTAGTCGATACGGGCACCTTCGGGAGCAACGCGAACGCGGACGAAACCGGAACTGGGTTGGAATTCACCAGCCAGATAGCCATACTCCTGGGCATTGCGGGTATTTCCCGATCGCGCGTGGCTGGGCTGTGGTACTTCCTGATAGACGATGCCATCGAGCTCTTGCTTGGCGAAGAAGTGGTCATGTCCGTGAAAGACCACTGACACCTTGGCATCGACCAGCATCTGGTGAATCGGCTTGTCCCAGTTTGGGCGATAGCGATCAAACTCCCACTTCCCTTCTGCGTTATGACCGCCCCATTCCCATTGACTGGCCACTTCGACGCCCCCTCGCTGACTTTGCACCGCTCCGCCAACCAAATGATGGATGAAGACAAAACGGTATTTCGCTGGCTTGATGAGTTCTTTCTTCAGCCATTGATATTGCTGGTCACCTAACGTCCAGTACCAATTCCCTTCTGAGGCATTGGCTTTGTCGGGTGGCGCGGCTTGGTCGCTTGGAGGGCGGTTGCCTTGCGGACCACCTTTTTGTCCTTCACCTCTTTGGCCACCACCACCTTGGCCACCACCTCGACGTCGCGAGAGGGTGTAGCGATAGGGATCGAGGCAGATGAATTGAGCGTCGCCCCAGTGCCAGGCGTAGTAGTTTTCCGGCTTTCCGTTCTCCGTTTCTTCGGCTTCATTCCCCGCATAGAACGCATCGGGGCTGGGGTTTGGAAAGAGCGATTTGCGGGTGCTGGTGGCCCAGTTCATCGACGGTCTGCCTGCCGATTCCCCATCGTGATTGCCGAGGACGAAGAAGAGCGATGCATGGCTGCACAGATGCGAGAGATAATAGCGCTGTGCTAGGTATTGGCCTTTGGATAGTTCGGGGCGGACGTACTTGCCGGTCATGAAGGTATCGCCCAGCTCCAGATGGAAGTCGGGGCGATCTGCCAGGGCGTTTCGCAAAGTCTGGAGGTAGACCTCGCCACTGGAATTTTCATCGAGATGGGAGTCGGCGGTCACCGAGAAGACAAAACTGCTACCTTCACGCCGCTGCGTATGGAAGGAGGCGATGACTTGTTCGTAGGTAGCTCCCGACTCCTTCTCAAGAAAGCTCCACTGGTACCGGTAGGCGGTATCGGGCTGAAGGGCATCCAGAACCACTGAGACAGGTTTTCCTGCTTCGACTGCAATGAACGAAGTCTCTTGCCAGGTATCGCCGCCATCGACTTGATAGCGAACTCTTCCTGTGCCGTTGGAGTTTTGTAGCACGCGAAGTTCCACCGAATGGTCGGTAGGGCGACCCAACAGGATGTCGCAAGGATGGACGGGAATGTTGTTGGCGGGAGGTGGTTCTTCGTAGCCTCCCAGTCGGCTACCTCCGCCGCCACCACCACCTCGCGGTTCACCCCGCTGCCCACCTCTTTGCCCACCACCACGCGGTCGCTCTTCCACTGGACCTTCTTCAGACCGCTCCTGTCGCTCGCCCTGCCTCTGCCTGCCTGCACCAGGATCTGGTTGCGAGTTGGGCTGGTCCTGCGCCCAGGCGAGGGATCCGGTAAGTAGGAGCATCCATATCAGCACTAGCTTGGTCCATCGCACTGGGGAAGCTTGATCCAGATGCTGGAGTTTCATGCCATAGTCGCAATCGATCATCATCAAGGCAGTCCTGAAATTCGTGTGGTCTATGCGATCGATGAAGAAGCCACTGCGGGGAGTAACATGGGACCCTAACGATTGCGCCGAGGCGGTCGTGGTGGGGAATCGGGGACGATGTCATTGAGTTTCGAATAATCGAGGCGGGTTTTTCCATCCGGGGGCGTGGCGACGTGGTGACGAAAAAGGACCACATTGTCCAGTGCCAGATCTTCGGACCAGATAAATTTAGCTCCTTCGAAATCATGCTCGAAAAATGGCTGTTTGGGACCGACCTCCTCTTCAGTGAATTCTTTCGCGTGAGGCCACTGCGAATCATCGAAATCGACAGCATGCCAGTTGTCAGGAATTGGATCTTCCTCAATCTTCGGATTGGCGGCATCGCCTTTGAGAGGTCCGCGCGAAAAACTCTTCGCCTTCCACTGGGCGCTGGTTACGGTGCCATCCCCGAATTTCAGAATGAAGCCACCATCACCGATGTTGGTGTTGGCGTACTCCATCCCGGTTTTAGGATCGAAGTTGTCTCTGGCCATCACCGCGATCGTCATCGGGTAAGTGGGCAGAAGGTCGACGGCGATGACGTTGTGCGGAATGAAGGAGATGGAGTCGACAGCGGTTAGCTGGCCGTTGATGTAGAGAACAAACCAGTTGTCGGCGTAGATGTTGGCAGCAATCGTATCGCTCATCTGAGGCTTCTTCAGCTTGGTGCCGCCCACGACGGCTGAGTCTTTCTGCCGACCTTCAGACGGATTGGCCGCATCCTTCGATCCGGTGGGTGGCTGGGAGATGGCTGAAAGAGCCAGGAAGCTGACAAGGATCACCAAGCCAAGCGATTCGATGATCCAGACCTTGGGCCGTTGGTTCATCAGCGAACTCCCTGGGGACTGGCCGACCTAATGACCTGCGCTACGAGTCAGGTGCAAAGGGAAGAAGTTAGCCGGAGAGTACCGATCATGACACGAAATTTTGGAATTGGCTTAAGGAACTGGACCTCTTTTATTGTGGCACGGGCGTCCCGCCCGTGCATGTGCTGGAGAGACCCGTAGGGTGTGTGAGCCGGGGGGGAGTGCGTTGGATCATGGTGTGTTAAAACCTGCCCCGCGAACACACCAGGGGTTGGTAAGGGGATGAGGCTTTGGTTCTGGTGTGTTCCGCGGCGGGATTTTTTGCGCGCGGC
>JBJSWM010000341.1:0-8544 GCA_046085865.1 Pirellulaceae bacterium | reverse complement strand
ATTTTCAAGTCTCCGACCCCAACTTACCGTCACTCAAGACGGCTCGCCGGGCCAGGGAAGGTAAGAAGATATCGATCGGCGGGCAAGATCGTCAATCGCAAATCAAAGCGGCCGGTTCATTTTTCTTTTCCAATACGCCTTGCAAGCATCTTGGCTGCTTGGTGAGCCCCAAGCCCGCAACGCCAAAAACCACCCATGAAGGGGGTCTTTCCTGTTGCCAGCGATTTGGCAAATCAGTTTTTTGCCTTCTTGGCGGCTTCGATCGCTTCGATCACCTCTTGGTCGTGACCATCCACCTGAACTTTTTTCCAAAGATGAATCACTTTCTGATCGGGGCCGATCAAGTAGGTCGATCGCTGGATTCCCATCGACTTCTTGCCGTACATATTCTTTTCGCGCCATGCTCCGTAGGCCTCCGCGATCGCGTGATCTTCGTCGGCCAGCAGAGGAAAGTTCAGCTCGAATTTCTTCTGGAATTTTTGGTGCGATGCGACCGAATCGGTGCTGACGCCAAGCACCGCAGCCCCAAGCTTTGCAAGTTCTTTCGATTGATCGCGGAAGGCGCAAGCCTCTTTGGTGCACCCAGGGGTGTCATCCCGGGGATAAAAATAGAGAACCAAAAACTGGCCCGCGTAGTCCTTCAGTTTGGCTACTTTGCCTTGATCGGTTGGTCCTGAAAACGCAGGTGCCTTTTGACCAGGTTCAATCCAATCTGCCATGAGTGGGACTCCCAAGGAATGCGAAACAACCAGATAGGGAATGGGATCGATGCACGTCAGCCACGCTGGAGGCACCCCTTAGCGATCGCCTAGTGCGAGAGCCAAACTTGCTTGGTAGATCGCTCTAGAAAGCTTCTCGGTTTGGGGGCTGTTCGGGTATGATGACGAGTGGTCAATCGATGGGAGGGGTGTTCGGCTCAAGGATTTGGAAAGTTCCTTCCTGGTTGGACGCGGGTGCGACAGCGGCTTGGGTCGTTCCGTGAAAAAGATTCTTAAACGCAATAGATCCAGAGGTTCATTGGTTGCATGAGTACGACGCAGGGGGATGAAGGGCGGGAGGGAAATCCCGCTGAGGCCGGTTCCAGGGGAGCGCCGTCGCAGCCCCCCAGCTTGGCCGAACAGCGAGAGGCCAGTCGCCGAGTCGCGATGGCGGCGGCTCGCATCGCCGCCGAACTGCGTGGCCAGCAGATCGTCGTTCTCGATGTCTCCGACCAGACGCCCATTTTCGATTGCTTTGTGATCGCCACAGGGACTTCACGTCGACAGCTGGTCGCCATCAGCGATGAGATCGACAGGATGCTCCGCAAGGAGCTTGGGGAGCGGCGATTGGGACTATCCGGGGTCGAGGATGGGCGCTGGATCGTGCTGGATTACGGCGGAGTCGTGGTTCACTTGTTCGACGAGGAGAGCCGCGCCTTCTACGATCTAGAAGGTCTTTGGGACGACGCAAAACGGCTTGATCTCTCCCTGGCTCTCCGCAGCACGGGAGCGTTGCAGGAGAGCGATCTTTCCTGATGGACGTGCGAGTCCTTCGTAGCCGCCACAGCCTCTGCCATTCGAGAGTCACCGCCTATTTGATGCTCGATCCCGTCGGATCGCATGGAGGGGACGGTGAGGTTCAAGGAGCTGATCGATGTCGATCACGATGAGTCCCAGTTACATGTTCTGGTATTTGCCGCTGGTGGTAGCGATCGCCCTGGTCATCGCGGCGACGCGGCACGAGCGACGGGATTTGATCCTTCGCTATGCATGGCAGACGGGGGTGTGGATCACCGGTTTCATGGTGGGCATCGGTCTGTTGCTGGGACTGGCAAGTCTCTGGATCTAGAAGCCACGGCAGGTAGGTCCATCGGATTGGAGCTCCAAGCTGCGGAGTCGATCCCCACGTCCGTAGGTGTGGCGCGCTGCACGAGGGTAGAAATGGAGGAGGTGAGATAGTCGATGGAGCCACTTGGAGACCAGGACGATTCTTGGCATCAGCTCCAGGTCGGTTACCGACCTCCATTCGGGGAGTTTGATGAGCTAGGTGCGCCGGCTGCTGATTCCCCAAGTCCTTGGCAGCGATTTCTGGAGCACCCTGAAGTCAGGCAACTGAAGTGGTCGGAAGCGGTGAGGAGAATCGAACGGTTGGTCCGTGATCATGGCACCATCTCCTGGATGGCGACCGGTTCAGGCGACGCGGCACGACCATGGAAAGTTGATCCGGTGGTTTGGCCATGGAGCCAGGGGCAATGGGAGAAGTTAGCCGACGGGCTTCGCCAGCGGGCCCGATTGCTCAATCGACTTCTACTCGATCTCTATGGTCCGCAGCGTTTGCTGTCCGAGGCTCTGATCCCACCCGAACTACTTTTTGCTCATCCGGGCTATCTTCCATCCTTTCATGGGTTGATGCATGAGGGAACGACAGCGCTACACTGCTACAGCGCCGAACTGGCGCGCAACCGTCAAGGACATTGGCACGTCGTCGCCGACAGGACCGATGCACCTTTGGGAATGGGCTATGCACTAGAGAATCGCGTCGTCCTGTCGCGGGTTTATCCTCAGGCGTTCCAGGACTGTCATGTCCAGCGGCACGCACCCTTCTTCATCGCGATGCGGCGTCTACTAGCGGAGCAGTCCCCTTGGTCGGCTCCCAATCCCCGCATCGCCATCTGGACGCAGGGCCCTGACACACCCGGATACTTCGAAGATGTCTATTTGGCTCGCTACCTCGGTTACGCACTGGTCGAGAGCGCCGATCTGACGGTGCGCAATCGACGAGTGATGCTCAAGACGCTGGGAGGCCTGCTTCCGGTCGACGTGCTGGTGCGGCGATTCAGCGATCAGTTCTGCGATCCGCTGGAACTTCAGAGCGACCCGCGTTGGGGAGTGGCGGGGCTGATTGAAGCGGTACGAGGAGGGAACGTGCGCGTGATCAACTCGCTGGGTAGTTCCTTGGTGGAGTCGGCGGTTTTCTTCCCTTTCCTCGATCGGATCTGTCAAGCCTGGACCGGAATGCCACTCCAGCTTCCTTCGATTCCTACTCAATGGTTGGACAGCCCCAAGCCTCTCATCCACTGGGAACCGACAGCCCCTAAAATCGCTAGCGCCTATCGGGTCGGGAGAACCCGCGCGGCATCCAGCCCCGAGGTGGAATCGTGGGGTCATGTGGAGCTACTGGCTCGCCAGATGCCTCGCAAGTATGTCGCTCAACAGAAAATCTCTCGTTCGGTCATCCCCAGCTGCCGCGAGGGATGGATCGAAGCGATGCCGGTGGCGCTGCGGGTCTTTCTGGTGGCCGATGGCCATGGAGACTACCACGTCATGCCAGGAGGATTGGCGCGGGTTGCAGGAAGCCTGGAGCTACTGGAGCGGGACAGCCTGGGGGGAGAGATCAGCAAGGATGTCTGGGTTTGTGCCCAGTCAACTCAGCCACCCGTCACGTTGCTTTCGGCGACGCTGCCCTCGCAAGCTTCACGCCGTCGCGCTGGGAGCGAATTGACCAGTCGAGTCGCCGACAATCTGCTTTGGCTGGGACGCTATGTGGAGCGGATCGATGGCAGTGCCAGGCTGCTGAGGACCACCCTCCAGCGATCGTTTGGGGAAACCAACGCATCGGAGGTACCGGAGTGGCCGGGGCTGATTCGCCAGTTGGCCAATCGTGGGTTGGTGGACCCCGGGTATGCCGTTCCAGAGCTAGCGGCGTCACTTCCGTTGCTGGCCCCAAAGCTTAAGCAGTTCCACGCCGACCAACTCCCCTGGCAGCCGCTGCTTTCCGATATCGCCAACATCCGGCGGATCGCTTCGATGCTTCGAGATCGACTCTCGCAGGATGCCTGGCACACCCTCGGTCGACTCGACCGTTCCGCTCACGCTGATCATCATCCCGACCCGGTCGATCGCGACAGCATCGATCGACTCAACACCATCGTTCACGATGTCTCAGCCTTTTTTGGGATGGTTGCCGAAAGCATGACGCGCACCCTGGCGTGGCGCAGCCTCGATCTGGGCCGGCGTCTGGAGCGCGCCATTGGCATGGCGGCAGTGGTCCACCAGCTGACGGCTCAGGAGCTGCCGATCCCTGCCGAATGGGAGGCGATGATCGACGCCAGCGATTGCCTGCTGACGTACCGAGCCCGCTACTTGGCGGCATGGTCGTTCGAGGGGGTCCTTGATCTGCTGGTCACCGACGACACCAATCCGCGAAGCATCGCCTACCAGTTAGAATGGATTGTGGAGCATGTCCGGCAACTGGCCGAAGCGTGTGAATTGCCCGATGAGGAAGAAGGGATGCAACTGGCTGAGGCGATGCAACGGGAGATTCAGAGCCTCACGCCTCATCAACTGGCGCACGCCGATCGATCCTGGCAGCACGGGTCGTTGCACCTGTGGTCTGGATCGCTGATGTCGAGACTGCACCAACTGTTCCACCTGATCAACGCTCAGTACTTGATTCATGCCCAGGCCACCCGACCTCAGGGAACCTGAACCGCCATCGACCGATTCATCGGTAAGCCATCCCCATCGACCAGTCATCGACTAGCGGAGGATCGAAGCGACGTTGCCCACCACCTACCGCATCGAACATCGAACCCGTTACGAGTACACCTCCCCGGTCTCCTACTCGCAGAATCAACTGCGGCTGACTCCCAGATCCGATGCGTCCCAGAAAATTCTGGAACACGCTATCCTCAGCGATCCCAAGCCACAGCATTGGTTTCACCGTCACGACTGGTTCGGGAACGACGTCTCCTATTTCGAACTGCTGCAGCCACATCATTCGCTGGAGATCCTCCATCAGGCATTGATCCAGATCGACCGTACTCCTTTGCCCTGCGGTGCTATCGAGAATAGCCCTCCCTGGGAGACCGCTACCTTCCGCTCCGGATCTCACACAGTCGCTGCGGTTCAGGGTGGCGGGGATCGGAGTCCTTGGCAATTTGCATTCGCATCCCGGTATGTGCCTTTGATCGATGAGCTGTGGGAGATTTCCCGCGAGGTATTCACTCCGGGCCGCCCCATCCTGTCGGCCATCGTGGCGCTCTATGAGCTAATTTATGGGGCGTTCGAATATCGTCCGCAGTCAACCGTCATCGACACGCCACTGATCGAGGTGCTGCAGCAGCGAAGGGGGGTTTGCCAGGACTTTGCCCATGTCGCCATCGGCTGCGCTCGTATCGTCGGGTTGGCAGCTCGCTACGTCAGCGGGTACCTAAAGACCTACCCACCGAAAGAAGCCCGCGCGCTGATCGGCGCTGACGCTTCCCACGCCTGGCTTTCGATCCACGCTGGACCACTGGGATGGATCGATCTGGATCCCACCAATCGCACCCTGGTCGGGCACGAACATGTGACACTCGCCTGGGGGCGGGACTTTCGAGACGTCACTCCCATCAACGGACTTTACCTGGGGGGGCAACTGAAGCAGATGCAGGTTGCCGTGAAGGTGGACCCCATCGATCTTCCATCCACTTGGGGCCAGCCCTATTCTGCCGATGCGCCCCGCTCGCTGCATCCCGGTGAGGATCCGCCAAGTGACAATCCCTCTGGTTTTCTTTGAAATGAGAGACACCCAATCCCATGCAAGCGCTTCAGCTGGAAAGCCCCAAGACGTTCCGTTACATCGACATTCCCGCTCCCAGACAACCTGGCCCCGGTGAGGCATTGGTGCGAGTGCATCGCGTGGGGGTATGCGGCACCGACATCGGTGGCTATCTGGGGAAGATGCCGTTCTTCAGCTACCCGCGAATCCCTGGCCATGAACTGGGAGTCGAAATCCTCGCCCTGGGAGAAGGTGTATCGAACCACGCTGTTGGTGATCGTTGCGCGGTCGAACCCTACCTCAACTGCCAGCGATGCTATTCGTGCCAACGGGGGCTGACCAACTGCTGCGAGCATCATAAGACGCTGGGAGTCATGTGCGATGGTGGGCTGACGGAGACGATTCTACTTCCAGCCAGGAAACTCCATTCTTCCAAGACACTGACGATGGACCAGCTGGCGCTGGTGGAAACCCTGGCGATCGGCAAGCATGCAGTCGATCGAAGCGGATGCCGAGCGAAGGAGTCGCTGCTGCTGATCGGCGCAGGGCCGATCGGTCTATCGGTCCTGGAGTTCGCCAAACTCTCGCAGGCCGATATCGCGGTCCTAGATCTCAGCCAGGATCGACTTCGGTTCGTCCAGGAACGGATGGGGATCGACGCCACCATCCGGCTCGACCCATCCCAACCCCAGTTGGCGATCGATCATGTTCGAACATGGACCGACGGCCGGATGGCCGATGTGGTGATCGATGCCACGGGAAGTGCGGCCAGCATGTCGACGGCGATGGAGTACTGCGCCTTTGGTGGCCGGCTGGTCTATGTTGGAATCACCCAGGCGAAGCTGGAGTTCCCGCACGCCCCCATCATGCATCGGCGCGAACTGACCCTTTTGGCTAGCCGCAATGCGCGTTCGAACGATTTTCCGGAGATCCTGCGAGCGATCGAAGCGGGGAAGATCGACACGGTACCCTGGATCACGCACCAAGCGACCTTCCGTGAGTCAGCCGAGCGGTTTCCTGAGTGGGTCGACCCAGCAAACAGGGTGATCAAGGCGATGATCGCCATGACCTAGCTGACGCTTGCGACGCTCACTCCCCAAAACGCTTCCCACCAGGACGGCGACAGGCCATCACGGGAAACCTACTTTTCGCTACCGGTATCCAATACCGCCATGAAGGCTTTCTGGGGGATATCAACCGAACCGATCGACTTCATCCGCTTCTTTCCTTCGCGCTGTTTGGCCCATAGCTTTCGCTTGCGTGTGATGTCGCCGCCATAACATTTGGCGGTGACATTCTTTCTCATGGCGGGCACAGTTTCCCTGGCGATGACGCGCGAACCGATCGCCGCCTGCACGGCGATCTCGAACATATGCCGATCGATCTCTTCCTTGAGCTTCTTGACAACCGCTCGCCCACGCCGATCGGCGTCCTTGCGATCGCAGATGATGCTCAACGCATCCACCCGCTTGGCGTTGACCAGAATGTCCATCCGGACCAGATCGGCAGGTTGGTACCCGATCAGTTCGTAATCCATTGTTCCGTAGCCGCGCGTCGAGCTTTTGAGTTTGTCATGGAGGTCATAGATCACCTCGGCCAGCGGTAGTTCATAACTGACCAGAGCTCGCGTCGGCGAAAGATAGTCATTCGCCTTGAGCACTCCACGGCGGTCTTGGCAGAGCGTCATGACGGTGCCAATGTACTCGGTGGGCAAGACGAAATTGACGCGCACAATCGGCTGGCGAAACTCTTCGATATCTCCCGAATCGGGCACCTCCTGCGGACGGTGGATCTCCAGACGTTCGCCACCTCGACGGATGATTTCGGAAGTGACGTTGGGCGCAGTCTGCACCAGATCGAGATCACACTCCCCCTCCAACCGCTGCTGGATGATCTCCATGTGCAGCAACCCCAGAAAGCCACAGCGAAAACCAAACCCCAGCGCCTCGCTGGTCTCCGGCTGAAACTCAAAACTGGGATCGTTGATCGATAGCCGCTCCAAAGCGTCCCGCAACTCAGTGAAGTCCTGACCATCACTGGGATAGAGTCCGCAGTAGACCATCCGTTTGGGAGGCTGGTAGCCAGGCAGCGGCTGGGCGGCATGGTCCCCTGGGACGCTCACCGTATCCCCGATCCGTACATCCTGAAGCGACTTGATGTTGCAGATCAGGTAACCCACTTGGCCGGCTTGTAGCGAAGAGGCTGGCTTGCGTTCCGGAGCAAAATGCCCAAGCTCTAGCAAATCGTAGGTAGCACCCACCCTCAAAAATCGCACCTTCTGCTGCTTGCTGACCGACCCGTGCATCACCCGCACGTACGTAATCGCACCACGATAATCGTCGTAGTGGGAATCAAAAACCATCGCCTGCAGCGGGGCGCTAGGATCACCCGATGGCGCCGGCACCCGTTCGATGATCGCAGCAATCAGGTCGTCCACCCCCACACCGGTCTTGCCACTGCACTTGATGATCTCTTTGGGGTCGATCCCCAAAATCTGTTCCATCTCCTCGGTCACTTCATCGACTCGAGCGTGATTCAGATCGATCTTGTTGATCACCGGGATGATCTTCAGGTCATGCTCCATCGCCGCGTAGGCGTTGGCAACCGTCTGGGCCTCCACCCCCTGGAACGCATCGACCAGTAGCAGCGCCCCTTCGCAGCAGGTGAGCGACCGTGAAACCTCATACTGGAAGTCGACATGCCCAGGCGTATCGATCAGGTTCAGTTCGTACTCTTGGCCACCCAGCCGATGCCGCAGCGTCACCGCTTTGGCCTTGATGGTGATCCCCCGCTGCCGCTCCAGATCCATCCCATCCAGCAACTGCTCCTTCATCTTCCGGACTTCCACCGTCCCCGTCCGCTCCAACAACCGATCGGCCAGAGTGCTCTTGCCGTGATCGAGGTGCGCGATGATGCAGAAGTGGCGAATGTTGGCAATGGGAATGTCGGCCATCAATGCATGTCCTCGGCCCAGGAGAGCCAAAGCCTTCCCCTGGGCGAGGGGGAAAGCCATCCTATCCGACC